>JACONC010000012.1 GCA_014323925.1 Chromatiales bacterium
CCTTCGCCACGAGACGGCGGGTGAGATTATGTTTGGTCAATGGTTGCTACCTTACAACGAAATCGTTGCCCAATGGGTAGATCCTTTCTATGATGCTGGTGCCGACTCGCATACCAGCATTATGGGTAATATTGGTGGTTCTACTGAGCGTTCTGGTGGTTGGTTAAGTTCGTTGTTCTACAACGGTAGCTTTAATAATAGTAGCGACTTTACTAATGCATTCGGGGCACTGGCTTTTAACCGTCGTCAAGAAGGTGTCGTCCAATATGTTTGGCCGAATACTTCGGCGATGGCAAGTCAAACCCGCGATGGCTTACAGTTTCGCTTTGCGGTTACATCAGGAGATGGTATTGAAGCACAAGGCGTTGATTCTGAATCGCCGTTAGGTGGTAGGGATGTTGATCCGCGTATCATATCTACTGGTGTTTCGTATCAGCATAATATGGCTAACGGCCAAATCTGGCTTGCCGCCGCTTACGAGCAACACGAAGATGTCAGTGCAGTTAACTTAAGTTATAGTGGCGAGGCAGAAGTTGGTGACATTGCATGTGATGACTCAGATGACGAAGGTTATCGTTTAGCCGGTCGCTATAAGCACGATTGGGGTAATGGTCAGTCCACTTGGATTGCTGCGATGTACGAAGAACTGGAGTACGACGCAAGTTGCCAACGTGTGACAGCAGTTGATGCTAATGGTAAGCCTACTACTTCTGCAGATTATAATAATACAAATGCCCCCATCTGGAGCGGTGTAGACCGTGATGCTTGGATGATTTCCGGTAAGCATGCCTTCGGCAACGGCGTGGATATCCGTGCCTCATATATGGATGCCGACGAATGGGACTGTGATTCCGATGTATGTACTTCGGCAGCCGAAAGAGATACTGATGCGGATGCATTCAACATTGGTGTGTTCTACACGATGCCGGCTGGTACTGAGTTGCGTGCGACTTATTCTGAAGTTGATAACAAAGACAATGCTGGTTATGATTTTGGTATCAACGGTACCGTTCCTGCTACAGGCGCGGATATAGAAATGTTCGCCGTCGGTATCGTCCACTGGTTTGACTAGTCGTATATTTCACGGATAGAATTTTTTACCACTATTCCACCATGGATGGTAGAGACCGCCGCCTTTGGGTGGCGGTTTTTTTATTCTTGTTATTTTTTAATCTATTTCCCTAGATACAATAATCCCTATAATGACACACCAAATGGGACCATTTCCCAAATCATACGAACCTCTAGACAATCTTTGCTACACGATTTCACCTATATTTAAAGAAAGTTTTTCGTTTGGTAAAGTGTGGTAAATATGCAGAGAACTGGCTTTAGATGGGCTTGCCAGAAAATGACCGACTAAGTCAGCTAAGCATAGAAAAATCTTGATGCAACAATTACCTAATTACTTTGTTTGATTGCTCGCCTAGAGATTAGAAAAACCATCTATACTACGAATGCAATAGAAAGCCGCAATAGGTTTATCAGAAAATCAATCTGCACTCGTAAGATATTTCCAAGTGACCAATCGGCATTTAAAAATAGTCTATTGGGGCTGGAGGAAGTTGCTGATTACTGGGCGATTCCGATACGGAACTGGAAATCGGCGATGAAACAATTAGCTATTGAATACAAAGTTACACAGAATAGATTACAACCTCTCTTTTTCATAATATCCTCCTTATTTAATCAAGTTTTTTATTAGTGGAAAGCTTCCCTCTTGCCGGAGGGAAGCTCTCGTGACATCCATGTCAAAACATTTATCCGTAATTTAGAGGTTTAGTCAAACCAGTGGACAATACCAACGGCGAACATTTCTACATCTTCACCTTGAGGAACCCCGCTTACACCTATACCGAAATCATAACCGGCGTTAGCTTCGTTACTAACTTCAGAATATGTTGCGCGCAACTCAGTACCAGCCGGCATCGTATAGAACAAGCCTATGTTAAATGCATCCGCACCAGTGTTCCTTTCAGCTTCGGCCCGCTCGTTTACATTAGCTGTAGCTGGGTTATCTCTACAGACATCACCATCGCACTCTAAATCGTCGCCATCCATATAGGAAGCGCGAATATCTAAACCATTGCCGAAGGCATGCTTACCAGAAATCATCCAAGCATCACGTTCAACACCTGTCCAGATAGGAGCTGGGTTATCAAAGGTAAAATCAGCATCGTTCACATCTGTACAACCCGTCGAATCATAGTCCAGTTCTTCATACATTCCGGCAATATAGGTAGTTTGCCCATTACCCCAGTCGTGTTTATAGCGACCAGCAAGCCTTATACCTTCATCTTCTGAGTCAGCGCATTTTGCAACATTCCGAAGGATACTAGCGGTAGTGTCTTCATGTTGTTCATAAGCGGCAGCGATCCAGATTTGGTGGGCACCCATATTATGCTGGTAAGCAACACCAGTGGACATAATACGAGGGTCAAGAGTAGCTTTTCTTTCTGTATTAGTACCTTGATTATAAATTATCTCCTCGTCTGTTGCACTACCATCTGTTACCGCAAAGCGGAACTGAAAACCATCGCGATTCTGGTCTCCCATAGCTGCGGTATTCGGCCAAACATACTGGACGATACCTTCTTGACGACGATTAAAAGAGAGTGCGCCATAATTATCACCCGCTGCAAAACCACCAAAGCTTCCAGCATAAAACGCTCCTGTAAAACCGCCAGGTACATTCACTCCTCTAGTTTCACCACCAATATTACCCATAATACTACTATGCGAGTCGGCACCGGCATCGTAGAAGGGATCTATCCATTGAGCAACGATTTGGTTATATGGTAATAACCATTGAGCAAACATAATCTCACCCATCATCTCGTGGCGAAGGCTGATTTTAGATTCACGACTACACCAGTCATCGTTGGTATCTGCGTTTGAAAAGAAGGTGTATTGTTCACATCGGAAGCCCACTTGTAAACCAGGAATACCAGTATCCATGTGGGACATGAAGCCGATATTGGCAGAGTTGTTTTGTAAACGATCCCATTCTCTCGGACCATTATCAACCCACTCATACGACCAATCCTGCCAAGCGTAGATGTTAATATTCTCAGCTTGAGCCTAGCTATACAGGGAATTTTATGGTTCGGCACCCAGATTTATGACGAGATTACTGAATACCTGTGAGGTGTTTTGTTTGCAACAAAAGAATACAGTGCTTAAAAGTATTGCTTTGCTTAGCAAATAATTATCGGAAACTTAAGTGATGTGGGTTGGTTAAGTACTAAACCTGAAGTGTACGATATCGGCTTCTTGCATTATATAGTCCTTGCCTTCCAGACGCCATTTTCCAGCATCTTTAGCCCCTTGTTCACCGCCATGATTTATATAATCTTCATAGGCAATTACTTCGGCACGAATGAAGCCTTTTTCAAAGTCGCTGTGTATGCAACCGGCAGCTTGCGGTGCAGTAGCACCGTTGGCGACTGTCCATGCTTTAGCTTCTTTGGCACCAGCAGTAAAAAATGTAAGTAGATTAAGCAAGCGATAGCCGGCTTGGGCAACGCGATCTAGACCAGTCTGTCTCATACCTAAATCCTTCATAAACTCTAACCGTTCCTCTCTATCTAGACAGACCAGTTCAGCCTCAAATTTGGCACAGACCTCAACGAGAATTAAGTTGTGTTCATCGGCATAACGAACTAAATGTCGGTGATAGAGGTTTTCGATATTTTGCTCGTCTACATTGGCAATGAGCATCATCGGTTTAGAACTTAACAGATTTAATTCTCGCACATGTGCTTGTTCAGCTTCGTTTAAGTTGAGCGTGCGAATATTATTTCCTGCTGCTAGGTGTTCGTATAACTGCTCTAGTATTTGCTTTTTTTGAAGCTCATCTTTATTGCCGGATTTAGCGTTTTTAGCGACGCGTTGACAGGCACGGTCAACTATTTCTAGATCAGAGAGCAGTAGTTCGGTATTGATAATTTCCACATCAGACAGTGGATCGACCTTGCCGTCAACATGGCTCACCTCACCTCCAAAGCATCTTAAAACCTGAGCGATTGCGTGCGTGCCCCTAATATGAGACAGAAACTGATTGCCTAACCCTTCGCCTTTTGAAGCTCCTTTAACAAGACCTGCAATATCTACGAATTCAAGTATAGTCGGTACTTTTTTGGCTGACGATGCCAACTGCGCTAATCTATTCAGGCGCTCGTCAGCAACCTCTACCACACCGGTATTCGGATCTATAGTGCAAAAAGGATAATTCTCTGCAGCAATATCCGCACCAGTCAGCGCATTGAACAGGGTCGATTTACCCACATTAGGCAAACCCACAATACCGCATTTAAATCCCATGAATGCGCCTTCCCATGTATTAGTTATGGCTGTGTAGGGCTTCCACTGCCTTGTCAAACTCTCCGGCTACTATATCCTTGGTTAGTTCGTAAAGCATGGGAAAATAGGCATCTATTGCTAGTCGTTCTTCTGGTTTAGGGTTGGATAAAACATAGGGTGTGACCTTGTCTTTGGAACCAGGGTGTCCTACGCCAATACGCAAGCGCCAAAAATCCTTGCCTAGGTGCCTGATAATATCCAATAAGCCGTTATGCCCGCCGTGTCCGCCACCGTATTTAATGCGTATTTTTGCCGTTTGAAAATCTATCTCGTCGTGTACTACTAAAACCTGCTCTATGCTTAGCTTGTAAAAATGGATAACTGAGGCAAGTGCCTGCCCACTACGGTTCATAAATATGTTCGGTTTTATGAGTCTTACTGGTTGTCCTAACAGCGTGATATTGCATATAGCACTTTTGAGTTTAGCGTTGTCTTTGAACTGCAACTGGTGTTTATGTGCTAGATAATCAACAAACCAAAAGCCTGCATTGTGGCGATTATTTTGATATTTGGTTCCAGGGTTGCCTAAACCGGCTATCAGACTTATCTTTGTCTGACTAGATGTCAACTTAGAAATAGCGATGATTGCAACCTAGGTTTTCTGATCTTTATTGCTTTGTTCAGATTTTTGTTCGTCTTCCGTTTCTTGTTGTGGTTCTGCACTTTCCGCCTCTACAGCTTCCTCTGCTTCGCCAACTTCCATAACGCGCGGCATAATGACTGAGACCAGCGCAAAGTCACTTGCCTCACCGTGCGACAGAGCTACTAAATTAACATTTTCTGGTAATTTGAGGTCAGACAGATGCAGTGAATTATTTAAGCGTAAATCGGCAACATCTACTTCTAGATATTCTGGCAGGTCTTTCGGCAAACAACTGACTTCTACATCAGTCTGCATGTGGCTGATAATTCCTCCCTGCTGCTTCACGCCTACGCATACATCCTCATTTATAAAGTGCAAAGGCACATGGACTTTAATCTGTTGATCCTCACTAATCCTAAAGAAATCTATATGCAGAACTTGGGTTTTACTGGGATGGCGTTGTATGTCACGCAAAATAACCTTTTCGTGCTTGCCCTCTGCTTTTAAGGTTAGGATATGCGAATAAAAAGCCTCGTTTTTCAAATGCTGCATCAGTTCATTATGGTTAATTGAAAGCAACACCTCTGGGTGGTTGCCGCCATAGACCACAGCCGGGACTTGACCTGCCTTTCGCATACGGCGGTTGCCATTACTATTAGCTTTCGCACGCGATTGTGCTTTAATTTCAAATTGTTGTTGCATCAGTTCTATATTCTCCAGTTATAACAGCCATATAAACTAATGGCTTAGTCTGAGGCAGGTCGATTAAGAAATATTACTTGGTATCGTTAAATCTACAAAAATATCTCAAAGTGGCTATTCTTTGGGATCTGTATGCCACAACCATGGGTCCTCTTTCATGACCAGGAAAAATATCCATACATTACCGACTAAGCCGATCAATAAACCTACGGCAGCTCCTAAACTCCATAAAGGATCATGCAAGTGATCCGTGAATGGAATCCAGTTCATGACATAAAAAATAAACACTGACCATACCACC
Organism: Chromatiales bacterium; assembly: GCA_014323925.1. NCBI lineage: Bacteria > Pseudomonadati > Pseudomonadota > Gammaproteobacteria > Chromatiales > Chromatiales bacterium. Next base: position 5,949 of record JACONC010000012.1, read on the forward strand.
ATTAGTGCTAAAGCAATAAATAATTTCATAGCTATCACCCCTTATCATACAAATTTAAATATTGAAGTAGCATTATATCAATGTATTGATGGTATGCAAGCGGTTCGCCCCTGCATTGCCAATATTTCGTATCAAGAACATCTTATGATTAGAGGGTACTAGGGCTATCAGTATTATTCTGATAGTTGTATCTACAGCACGCGGTGGTATCAGGTTGCACTACATTGTTAAGATACGGCACAAAGCAAGCTGCCTAGAGATTCTCCGGGGTGTTCTAAAGGTATAGTGTAGGCATTGGGACACCCCTACGGACTTTTCATGTTGGGCTGGCGTTGCGAACGGGGTGTTCTAACTTAGCGACCGCCAGGAATACTTGAAGCATCCAAGAATTTGTCATAAAAGATCTGGTCTTCCGGCATATTGTTTTCTATCAGCACTTTGATGGCTGCATCTATCATTGGTGGTGGACCGCAGAGATACGCCTGACATTGTCCGGCATCTATCACACCTTTGTCTATATATTCTTCTTTTAAGTGTTGGGTCACAAAGCCACTCGGTCCTTGCCAATCGCTGTCTTTTGGTTCATCCGACAAGACTTCTATATATTTAAATGTTTTTTCACCCGCCCAGTTTTTACCCACTTCTTCCATCTCCTCTCTGCAGTATAGATCGCGTTGGGCTCGTGCGCCAAAGAAGTAATATGCATCGCGCAGCACTTTGCTTTGGGCTGCGTGTTCCAATACTGCTTTAAGTGCGCTCATACCACTGCCACCAGCAATGCAAATCATAGGTTTTTCGCTATCGCGCAGCCAAAAATTACCATACGGCACACTGATATTAAAACGAGCACCTGTTTGATCGCGCTCAAACAACCAGTCGGTAAACTCGCCACCAGGTACATGGCGCACAAAGAACAGTAGTTCTCTTGAATTACTCTGTTGCGGAGAACTTGCAAAAGAATAGGAGCGAGGTTTGCTTAAGTCCTTATGAGATATTTCGGCGTATTGACCGGCTTTCATGGTCGGCATATCAACATCACAATGAATTAACATTTCAATAATATCGTGAGTTAAATTGCGCACCCGCGCCAGAGTGCCTTCACAACTAATAACCTGTTCTACACTGGCATCTAATGCTACTTCTATCTCAACATCAGATTTTAATGCAGTTTGGCAGGCAAGAATCATTCCTGCATCAAGCTGATCAGGGGTTAGCACATAAGAAAAATCATTCAGCGGCTTGATCTTACCTTTCTTTAGGTAGCACCGGCAAGTGCCACAACTGCCAACCCGGCAGTCGTGAGGCCAAGCTAAACCTGCTGTCAGACCTGCTGCCAGCAGATTTTGTTTGGGCTTTACGACAACCTTAGAAGAACCATTAATGGTAGCTTGATGCTCCTTGCTTGGTTTGAAAAAATCAAATATAGACATACCAACATACTATTACGATTATGCGGTCGAACAAACAAGCAAAGTGCTCTATCAGAAACAGTTAAAATCTTATCTAGATATTTCAAACATTAATAGAAATATCTCTGAGCTTACCGTTTTGTATATCCTCTGATGTCGGCACAGTAGTATAAGGAATGATATTCTCTTTACTAGTGCTTGAATGCTGTTTAACTTTGTTGAACCATTCCTGAACTTTTCCTTGCTGGCTCACTAAATCACCATGCCCTTTAATCATTAGCATGTTCACACAAGCTGACCAATGTATATCAGCCATAGAAAAATCACCGCAAATATAATCACCCTTTTTAGGTGGATTAGTAATTTGGGTATTCAACTGGCTTAGGATTTCGTCAAGTCCGGTAATGTCGTCAGCAGCTATTTTAGGTTGAGCTTCGTTAGATGCAACACCACACCATTGGTACATGATCGCCCTAACAACTCCGTTTCTAGGCACCAAAGAAGGTCCGAAACCCTTGTCATCTAAATAAGAAAGTGCTGCCCCAGTGCCGTATACAACAAAGTCTATATCCTTTAATATAGGAGCGACTCCTAATGGGGATAGTGTCCGAACATCAGAACTATCCATTCCTCCTCCATCTATATCTATTACTTTCGCTTCTATATCAACGCCTTTTTCTGCTGCCATTTGCAAACACTTGGCAGTATCCATGCATTTAGGATGACCATGTAAAACCATACGGGTTCTTAATTGATCTCCAATCATTTATACACCTCCTTGAAACTGAAAATTTATTATTCAATAGTTAAAGCACCCGATGGACACTTTGCCACTTGGTCGCGTATTGCCTCCTCACTGGCGCCCGTTTGATTAATAACGAATTTACCATCTACTACCTTAAAAACAGCTGGTAAGCCGTTTACACAATTACCCGCGTGTATGCAGGTGTCTTCATCCCATTTAACTTCCATAATTATCTCCTCATAAATTTTAGTGGAATACCCTAAGCAGTATTTGCTTATAATCTTTTATTATACCACAGCCCAACGAAAACTAAACTGGTTAGCTATAGATGGGAGCTAGAAAGTTTAGTCACACGACCCAGAGGTAAATAAGGTGCAGATAACTGTCTAATCTCCAAAGTCAAGTATTCTAAGCCTTTATAACCATATCCTCGCCTTAATAAATCCGCTATTTTACGGCTGAGACTTTCAATACCTGCATGGGTTACTCAGAACGATGGCCTTAGCGCGGATTTATTGAGGATGAATCGGCATCCCAGGCGATGTATTTGCCGGCTTGCAACCATTGAAGATAGCAAACTGCTTGTCTGCCACAACTGCGACACTGTACCAGAGGTTGCTTTACGCAAGTATGCAGACGCCCTCCCATCGTCAGCACTGGGTGTAAGGCATAATGCTCTCTTCTGCATAGCGTTGTGATATAGCGAATACACTGCACTTCAAGCAAGTCAAACGCCGCCTTTTTAACGCCGCCTTTTTTGGGGGTTCAAAAACGGCTACTGCTCGGCAATTATTTTCTGCACAAATAGCGGTCATTTTCCAAGCTGAATCTTGCAATAGCATATATAGATCAGTGAAGATATGTAGTATTGATTGATAGGTAATTCCTTTAATTGGAGTTTTACGGAAATAAAGAGATTATACAATTACTCACATATCCTCATTTATCAAATTCTGTGATTAAAATTCTCTAGTCCTGCATCGTACAATCAGTTTTACTCTGGTCTGAGATAGGGTATAATCAGGCTATGCAATTCAAAATATGGATATCTTTCATTATTTAAAGTTTGCTGGTCAAATAAACCCCAATAGCAATTTTTATAACTGAGTAAAGAGAAATTAGTATGAAATACAAAATATGTTTAATGGTTCTGAGCTTTTTAGCGATGAGCGTGGTTGGTGCGCAAGGCGATATAGAACAAGGTAAATCTAAATCTATGCAGTGTGTCGCTTGCCACGGCCCAGACGGTAACAGTGTCAATCCACAATGGCCTAAAATCGCAGGTCAGTCAGCGCAGTACATCATTAAACAACTGCAACATTTTAAGAAAAGCGAACGCGTCAACCCGCTGATGAACCCACAAGCTGCCGCTTTATCTGACGACGATATAAAGCATCTAGCGGCTTACTACGAGTCGATGGTGCGTAGTCCAGGTGCCGCCGATGAGGCGTTAGTCGCCGCCGGCGAAAAACTCTATCGTGGCGGCAATAGCGAGAGCGGCATACCGGCCTGCATATCTTGCCATGGCCCGAATGGCAAGGGCAATCCGGCAGCAGGCTTTCCAAATATCTCTTATCAGCATGCCATGTATACGGTTGAGCGGCTGAAGAAATACCGCAGTGCTACCGAAAACTATCCCGGTTCGGAGATTATGAATGGCATTGCTGCAAAATTGACTGACGATGAGATAGAAGCCGTGTCGTCTTATATGCAGGGGTTACACTGATGTTTGGTCGTACAACAATAATACAAGCAGCGGTGGCTGCTGCTCTTTTTGTGCTATCTGGCCAAGCAGTCGTCGCTGAACAGTTTGCCGAGGGTAGCGACTACACGATGATCTCCCCGCGTATGCAGACAGAAGTGGGCGAAGACAAAATAGAAGTGATCGAGTTCTTTTGGTACGGTTGCCCGCATTGTTATACTGTCGAGCCTTATATAGAAGGCTGGGATATACCGGAGGATGTAGAATTAGTACGCATACCTGCCACATTCAGCGAGCGATGGGTGATCCATGCCAAAGTGTATTATGTGCTGGAGAGCTTAGACAGACTTGATCTGCATGAAGTTTTTTTCAATGCTATACATGGTGAGCAATCACGACGCGATCTGGTCACCGAAGACAAGATAGCTGAGTTCTTTGCTTCCTTTGATTCTGGTATAAGCAAGGAACAGTTCATCAAAGCATACAATTCTTTTGTTGTTCATACTAAAACCCAAAAAGCCGACCGCTTGGTTAACGAGTATGCTATCAAAAGCGTGCCGACCTTTGCAGTGAACGGTCGCTACATCACATCTCCCAGTATGGTCGGCAGTTTGCCCGGCTTGATGGATGTGTTGGACTATCTGATCAGCTTAGAGAGGGAGCAATCTTAGCCGACTGACAGCCACAACCGAAGTAGTGTTGTGCCTACATTTTCATCCGCAAGTTGCTCAAAAAGATGTAGTTAAGTTGATGGTTTGTTTAAGTAATTTTCTCTAATATATTATCCAATTCGTCCAACGAGGTATAGTAAATTATCAGCGAACCGTTGCTGGTTTTGGAGCTGTATTTAACTTTAACTGTTGCACCTAAATGTTCGGATAGGTGGCGTTCTAGTTTAGCGGTTTCGCTATCTTCATCTGATTTTTTCTTTTTGGTCTTCTTTTTCTTTTTATTCAAAATTTTCCTAATATAATCCTCAACTTCACGTGCATTCATCTGCTTTTCCATTATCAAGCGGGCAGTATCGGCTTGCTGCGCTTTGTCGAGCTGTAGCAATGTTCGAGCGTGTGCCATCTCCAGTTTGCCTTCTGCCAACCAGTCGCGTACTTCGGGTGTCAATTCCAACAATCTCAGCAGGTTGGAAACTGCAGGTCTGGAGCGTCCGATGGCAGTTGCTACTTGTGCGTGTGTCATATCGAATTTGATTAGCAGTTGTTTGATAGCCAGTGCTTCTTCTATCGCAGTGAGGTCCTGGCGCTGTATATTCTCTACCAGCGCAATGGCTGCGGCAGCGTGTTCGTCGACCTGTTTTACTACTGCTGGAATCTTGTCAAGATCTGCTAACTGTGCTGCCCGCCAACGCCGTTCGCCGGCAATCAGTTCGTATAGCCCGTGCTGGCCAGTCGCTACCCGCACGACTATCGGTTGTAGCAGGCCTTGGTGTTTAATAGAGGTGGCAAGTTCTTGCAATGCGTCTTTGTCTATATGTTTGCGCGGTTGGTAGCGGTTTGGCTGTATTTTATCAACCGCTATATATATAATTGGTTCGTCGATTGTCGCTGTGGCATCATCATTGGCAACTGTGGTGAGTAGCGCATCTACACCAAGAGAGCCTAATCCTCTGCGTTTTTTCGCCGTGCTTTTAGCCATACTTTTTGCTGTACTTTTTGCTGTGTTTTTTGCTTTTTTCATGGTTGTAAATTTTTAGCATTGTTTTTCCTGCGGTTCAACATTTCACCTACCAATTCAATGTAAGCGATGGCACCTTTGGATGCCTTATCGTATTGTATGATAGATAGCCCGTGACTGGGTGCTTCAGCGAGGGTTACATTACGAGGGATGACGGTTTGGTAAAGTTCATCCTTGAAAAAAACGCTGAGCTGCTGCGATACATCTTGTGCGAGGTTATTGCGTGGGTCGTACATCGTACGCAACACGCCTTCTATGCGTAGTCGAGGATTAGCAGTTTGGCGTATGCGTTCAATAGTTTCAACTAAAGACGAAAGCCCTTCTAGTGCGTAGTATTCGCACTGTATGGGAATAATCACACCCTCAGCGGCTATCAATGCATTGATCGTTAATGCGTTGAGTGTCGGTGGACAATCCAACAAGATATAATCGTAGGGGGTGTCGTGATTTAATGCTTCGCGTAAATAAAAGCTACTGTTCTCGGCGCGCGTCAGAGCGACTTCGGTGACGGTCAATGTCGAGTTCGCACCGACCAGATAGTAACCGCCGGCTTCGCAAAATTTAATACAATCGGCAAGCGATGTGCCTTCCAATAAATTTGCAGTGGTTGCGGTTAATTCATTTTTGTCAGTGTTGCTACCTGATGTTGCATTACCTTGCGGATCCATATCAATGAGCAATACGCGTCGCCGAGCGGCAGCTAAGCCAGCGGCTAGATTAACACTTGTTGTCGTTTTGCCGACTCCACCTTTTTGGTTGGTTATCGCGTAGATGGTTGTCACTTTCTATTCTATCTAGTATCTAACAAGCACTAAATTTCCGGTTTCTTCTTTCATTGTATTGAGTACTTTAAGACGATGCCTCAATCCTATCTCAGTTGCTATACTATCTAATTTTTGTAGTTCTTGTGGGCTTATTTTACCTTTTAATGCCAGCCAATGGGTCTGTTTGTGACCTAAGTGTAGAGTGCTAGCAATAAATCGCTCCAAGCTACTCAATGCGCGACTGATTATCGTGTCAAATTTAATCCTGGGTATAAAATTTTCGGCACGGATCTGCTTGATTTCTATATGCGAGAGCTCTAGGAAAATTCGGCAGTGTTCCAAGAAGCGGGTCTTTTTACCGTTGCTGTCTATTAATGTATATTGATGGTGTGGTGCAAGGATGGCCAGCGGGATGCCCGGCACACCACAGCCGCTACCTACATCTAAGACAGTGTTGCCACGTAAATAAGGAATTGCAGCAAGGCTACCGATTATTAAATAACGGATGATTTGCTCAGTGCTATTTAACGCCGATAGATTATATGCAGTGTTCCATTTTTGTAGTAATTTAATCCACTGCAACAGCATCTCTAATTGTCGGTCGGTGGGTCTAATACCCAGAGCACAACATTCTTGGTTGAGCAAGGTTATAGATTCCAAGCTATCGCCCCGCTCGTTGTGCCAGGTCTTTTAGTAAATTTCCTATTTCATTGAATTTTTCGGCATAGGCATCAAGCTGATGGCGTTTTTGCATAGCCTCAACTGAACTGTAGCTAATCCAGACCACACCTCGGCTATCTTCCCACACTAGTAGTTTGAGTGGTAAGTCAAGACCGATTAACGGGTTTGCCTCGAGCAATTCGGCGTCTATCTCGGAATCGCCGAAAACCATCAGCTGAGCAGGCAATAGGGTCGTACCGGCAGCGCTAGCCACTTGGTTGTAGTCGATCACTCCAAATACTTTCAGTTCGCTATGCTCGGCAATACGCTTGGCGCGCTCGACAGTGAGTGCGACACTGTGTTTGCTTTTTATATGTAAGGTGTGCTCCGATTCAATAATACTCTGGGCATTGAGGGGTGCGGCAAAGCCTAACAGTATCCAGTACAGCAGTAGATTAGACGCTGCGCTGATAGCGTAGGTCATGCTTTTTTAGATAGATCCGCAATAGCGACAGGGATGCCGGGGTCATGCCTTGTATACGCTCCGCCTGTCCTATTGAGTTAGGTTTGAATTCATTGAGTTTGCTGCGTAATTCGTTGGATAAACCAGTGACTTTAGAATAATCAAAAGTCGGTGGAATTTGTTGGGAGCGCGCTGCAGCGAGTCGCGTGATCTCGTCTTTCTGACGAATTAAATAACCGCTATACTTTGCCTGTATTTCAATTTGCGAGATGACTTGTTCGTCGGTTGCCACGGCATCCATATTTGCTATACGAGCGATATCTTGATATGAAACCTCAGGCCTTTTAAGTAGTTCGGCAGCAGGGCATGGATGTTTGAGTACTATGCCGAGTGGTCGGCATTGTTCAGGGGTGATGGTGAGGGCTTTGAGTTTAGCTTGCTCGGCATTGATGCTGTTGCGCTTTTTTTCAAACACGCGCCAGCGTAAATCACTGATTAGACCCAGTTCTCTGCCTTGCTCAGTCAGGCGAAAATCGGCGTTATCTTGACGTAAAGATAGCCTATATTCGGCACGACTAGTAAACATGCGATAAGGTTCATTGGTACCATGTATGGTTAGATCGTCTATTAATACGCCAATATAGGCTTGCTCGCGGCTTGGATACCACGATGCTTTACCTTGTGCTTTGCGCGCTGCGTTGAGACCTGCTATCAAACCCTGAGCGGCAGCTTCTTCATAGCCTGTTGTGCCGTTGATTTGGCCAGCAAAGAACAGTCCTTCTATCACTTGGGTTTCAAGAGATGGATTAAGGTCGCGAGGATCCATATAGTCGTATTCAATCGCGTAAGCTGGGCGAGTGATGTGGGCTTTTTCGAATCCTTCAATAGAGCGTACCATCGCAACTTGCACATCAAAGTCCAGGCAGGTCGAAATTCCATTCGGATAAACCTCGCCGTTGTCTAATCCTTCTGGCTCAACGAAAATCTGATGCGATGTTTTATCAGCAAAGCGCACTATTTTATCTTCTATCGACGGACAATAACGCGGGCCGGCGGAATTAATTATGCCGTTGTAGGTCGGTGAACGATGGAGAGCAGTACGGATGATTTCGTGCGTACGCTCGTTGGTGCGAGCGATAGAACATTGGCGTTGCGGTGGATGCTCGCGGCGGCTACCCAGATAAGAGAATATTGGTTGTGGTGTGTCGCTAGGCTGGATGGCAAGTTTTGTGAAATCTATCGTGTCTTTAGCGATGCGCGGCGGTGTGCCGGTCTTTAGCCGACCTACGCGTAGCGGCAATGCACGCAATCTTTCGGCGAGTGCATTGGCTGGTGCTTCGCCAGCCCGCCCGCCTTGGTAGTTGTGGGTTCCTATGTGCATACGCCCACCCAGAAAAGTACCAGTGGTCAACACCACCGTAGGCGCTCTAAAGCGAAGTCCCATCTGTGTAATCACACCTTCTATGCGATTGTTAGTGACGATGAGGTCCTCCACTGTTTGTTGAAATAAGAATATATTAGCGTGTTTTTCCAACAGCCTACGCATGGCTGTTTTGTATAGCTGACGATCGGCTTGTGCGCGTATGGCTTGCACCGCCGGCCCCTTGCTTGCATTGAGCATACGAAAGTGTATGCCGGCAAGATCAGCACAGCGTGCCATTAAGCCGTCTAGCGCATCTACTTCACGGACTAAATGGCTCTTGCCTATACCGCCGATTGCCGGGTTGCAGCTCATTTGACCTATGGTTTCTATATTTTGGGTGAGTAGCAATACTGCAGCTCCGCTGCGCGCCGCCGCTGCTGCTGCCTCGCTACCGGCGTGTCCGCCGCCTATAACGATTACATCGAAGGATTGTTGATATTCCATTGTCTCAGCTTAATCTTTTATCGCTCGTCTGAGTTTTTGCAATGCTAATTTTTCAATTTGCCGTATACGCTCTTGAGACACCTTATATTGCTGTGCGAGTTCGTACAAGGTAACTTTTTTATCCGATAACCAGCGCGCTTTCAAAATAGTAAGACTACGCTCATCTAGGCTTTTCAATGCATCGTTTAATCTTTTACGGTTATAGGCACCGGCTTGTACATCTTCAAAATATTCTGCCGGATCTACTTCTCGTTGATCGGTTAAGTAAGCACTGGGTGAGTATGCCTTCTGCTCGCTGTCATCCGGCATCGGGTCTAGACTTATTTCGGTATGCCCCATGCGCTTTTCCATCTCAGTGACCTCTTCTGGCTTAACGCCTAGCTGGCGAGCAATTTCATGAACTTCTTTTTGGTTCATCCAACCCAGTCTCTTTTTGGAACTTCTGAGATTGAAAAAAAGTTTACGCTGGGCTTTGGTAGTTGCGATTTTTACAATACGCCAATTTTTAATGATAAACTCGTGAATTTCAGCGCGAATCCAATGTACTGCAAACGACACTAAACGCACACCAATGGCCGGGTCAAACCGTTGGATGGCTTTTAATAACCCAATGTTGCCTTCTTGTATTAAATCGCCCAATGCCAAACCGTAGCCGCTGTAGCCACGCGCAATTTGGATGACAAAACGCAGGTTATGCATTGCCAATTTACGCGCCGATTCAACATCGTTTTCTTGTTTATAAAGCGATGCGAGCCGCCGCTCTTCTTCGGCATCTAATACCGGAATTCCATAGGCAGCGGTGATATAAGCATTCAGGCTGCTTACCGGCACCATCATCATGTCTTTACTTCTGACTAAGTCTTTTCCCATATTCTCGCTACCAAAGAGTACCGCTCAGAGTGATATTCAAACAGACATCAGCTTGGTCTTTACGATGCGACTTGCGATCGATAAATCAACGCTACCACGAGCCTGAGTTTTTATCTCAGCCATTACTTTTGACATATCTTTGATGCTGGTTGCTCCGATATGCGCAATCGCTTGGTCAATCAACGCATGCAACTCAACCTCACTAAGGGGTTGGGGCATATAGCCGGTAATCACCTCTAGTTCAAAGCTCTCCTTTTCTTGCAGATCGACGCGGCCGGCGTCGGCGAATTGTTTGATTGATTCGCGTCTTTGTTTAGCCATTTTTCCCAGTACATCGACTACACCGTCGTCATCTAGCGGTTGTCTGGAATCTATTTCTATGCGTTTTATCTCCGATAACATCAGGCGCAACACTGCCAAGCGTGCCTTATCGCCGCTTTTCATAGCTAGTTTGGCATCGTCCTCAATACGATGTTTCATGGATTAATATAAGCGGGTACGCTTAGATCTAATTTTGAATGTATGTCTGCTTTGGCGTTTTTTTGCAAGTATCGTCTTGTGTCGTCGCACTGTGGTCGGTTTTTCGTAGAATTCGCGTGCGCGTATTTCCATCAAAATACCTGCTTTCTCGCAACTACGTCGAAAGCGCCTGATGGCAATATCTAGTGGTTCATTTTCTCTTAATTGTATAGTCGGCATATATATCTATCTCCAGTCGGAATGTGAATTATACAGGCTAACAATAAATTTGCAATGTTCCCAGTAGAACTGTGGGCAAGGATTTAACTGCAACTAGGAGATGCTAGTGTGAATTTCGCTTATTAGGGTCGTTAGTATGGCTTGCTGGCAGATGGCACCCAGCCCGCATCATCACAAACGGCAACAGCTGTTGGTAAAATGAGTCGGCAACTTCCAACTGTACAAAAGCAACATAAGTCACAAATAGATAAGCAAAGCCTAAAATCCCCCTTGTCCAACGGTGTACTGTCGTTTCTTCTTTGCAACCGAATATGGCTGATGCAGCTATAAAAATTGCCGCTAAAAAGCTAAATGCAAAAAAGGTGAAAGTGCCTATATCATAACCAAACACAAACATTGTTCTGCTCCTCCTAATATATTTTGTCTATTCTATTTACGGCTACGTATATCGTACACCATTTTTCCCGAATACTGCGACCATATTTTCATTTTGTTTAAGAAATCACTAAAAGAACGGTATACGCGCTGTGCATAATCGCTCTCGGCGGCCACTCCTTTGATAACATCATCGGCAGTTTCGTATAGTTTGTCAATTACTTTGTCGGGGAATCGGCGTAATTGTACACCGTGCTCATCCATCAATATACGCAATGCGTCGGGGTTTAACGCCAAATATTGGGTGAGTGAGCGCATGCTTTCGGCTTCACACGCATTGCGTACTATAGCTTGTAAATCTGCTGGCAATTCCATAAACATGTCTTTGTTGAGAATACATTCTATGATGACCCCCGGCTCTTGCCAGCCCGGATAGTAATAGTAGTCAGCGATTTTATAAAAGCCTAAAGTTAGATCGTTGTACGGCGTCGACCACTCTACTGCATCCAGTGTGCCGGTTTGCAGTGCGGTAAACAGTTCACTAGCCGGCAGATTTACCGGGATCATACCCAACCTTTCGTAGATTTGGCTGGCAAGTCCTGGTATTCTAATTTTTATGCCTTTCAGGTCATCAATATCTTTGATCTCCCGTTTGAACCAGCCACCCATTTGTATCCCGGTACCACCGACCGCAATAGGTATTAAACCGAACTCACCGTAGCCTTCGTCCCATAATTCTTGTCCGCCACCATAATTAAGCCAAGCAGTCATCTCAACGATATTCATGCCGAATGGCACCGAACTGAAAAAGTTAAACGCACGATTTTTACCTTGCCAATAATAAGCTGCTGAATGTCCCATCGCAACAGCACCGCTATGCACTGTATCAAAAACTTCAAACGCCGAGACCAACTCACCCGCACCGTATACGCTCACCTGCAGTCGTCCACCCGACATGTTATTAATATTCTCGGCGATACGCTCCGCACTAATGCCTAGGCCTGGATAGTTTTTCGGCCAACAAGTAACCATCCTCCAACGATAGCTTTTGCTACTGCTCGGAGATTTGTTGGTCTCTTGTTCGCTACGACTGCACGCAGCCAGCGGTGTTGCCAACAGCGCACCTGCTGTGCGGTTTATAAAATCTCTTCTTTTCATAAAATTTTTCGCAATAAGTAGATGTGTGCTTTAGATATGGGCTTTATAATGATGCTGTGTTGCTGGTCGTAAGGGACGGGAATCGAACCCGTCAGACTCAGGGTATAGTGTATAAACACATCACATTAGTGCCTGCACCAGCAGTCCCTACGATTTACAAAATCTTACTTTTTCTACTACTATCCAAATAATCCCACTGAAATAATTATATCTGTTTTTTAATCTAAAAACCTATACATTATAAACCAACAAAACAATATAAAAGTTATTTTAGCGACTCAATCATATTCCAATCCTATTGACAATGAGCTTAAAGGCTTATGCTACAGAGTGTAACCCTTAAATCTTCTGCAGTCGAGTATACGCCAATACCAGCCACTTTGTGCCGACTTTGTCAAAGCGAACTTTGGTGCGCGCATGGCTACCTTCCCCTTCAAAGTCAAGTACGACACCGTCACCGAAGGTCGGGTGGTTTACGCGTTGTCCGGATGAAAAACTATTAGGATCTGGAGATGGTTTAGATTGCCCGACTACATAAAATGCATTCCCAGATAATCTATTATGTTTTTGTTGCGGACGTATCTCGTCTACTAAATCAGTAGGTAATTCGTTTATAAAGCGCGAGGGTCGGTTATAAATTATATTGCCATGCATATTTCGTGATTGCGCATAGCATAAAATCAGTTGCTCACGGGCGCGGGTGATGCCGACATAGCATAGTCGGCGTTCTTCCTCTAATCCATCTAAATCCTCTAAGGAACGGCTGTGCGGGAATAAGCCTTCCTCCATACCGGTGATGATCACTAAGGGAAATTCTAGACCCTTAGCTGAATGCAGGGTCATCAGTTGTACACTATCTTCGTCGTACTCGGCTTCGTTATCGCCGGCATCCAAAGCGGTATGTGATAAAAATGCATCTAGTTCGTCTATTTCATCTTCATCTATTTTTTTCCATTGCTCGCTAAATTGCTCAGCCGCTCTGATTAATTCCTCTAAGTTTTCGATATCCGATAGGGCGCGTTCGTTGCGTTGTTCTCTAAGATAATTGGTCAGTAAAGCAACCACTTGCTCAGCTTGTTTAGCCAACGGCTGCACCTTCAATGCTAGGGAAAAATTTTCTATTAATTGAAGAAAGCGCTGCACCACAGAGTTGGCACGTGCACCTAAAGCCTTGTCGTTCATAAGTTGTTCGGCACTCTGCCACAGGCTGATTACATTAGCTTTGGCTTGGTCTCTGATCATTTCCATCGTGCGCGCTCCAATGCCACGCGGAGGATAATTGACGATACGTTCAAAAGCGGTATCATCGTCGTGATTGGCAATCAATCGTAGGTATGCTAGGGCATGTTTGATAATCGCTCGATCAAAGAATCGTAGCCCACCGTAGACACGATAAGGGATATTGGCACTCACCAGAGCATTTTCTATAACGCGAGATTGGGCATTGGCGCGATAACACACCGCAAGCTCCGATAACGCTCGTCGTTGCTTCTGCCACTTATGGATAACTTCGACAACATAGTCGGTTTCCTCATTTTCGTTTAGGGCAGCGAAGATTTTTATTTTATCGCCGCCCTTGGCTTTGGTCCATAGCCGCTTGCCCATGCGCCCCTTGTTATTTTCTATCAGTGCGTTGGCAGCATCCAATATTATTGCAGTAGAGCGATAATTGCGCTCTAATCTATAGACACAAACATCCTTAAAGTCCCGCTCAAAGTTTTGAATATTCTCAACGCACGCGCCGCGCCAACCGTAGATTGACTGGTCGTCGTCGCCCACCGCAAAGACTGGGATTTTATCGCTTGCCAGTACTCGTAGCCAGGCATATTGCAATTTATTTGTGTCTTGAAACTCGTCGACTAATATTTGTTTGAAGCGCGCTTGGTATTGTCGTCTTAAATCATCGTTGTCGCGCAGCATCTCGTGGGTGGCAAGCAGTAATTCAGCAAAATCAACGGTCTGCGTTTCTCGGCATAGTGCTTCGTAGCGGTGGTAAATGGCTAAAATTTGTTTGAATGTTGGGTTGTTCGTATCCTCTACAACCCTATCTGCTCGCTGCCCGGCTTCTTTATAGGCATTGATGATATATTGAGTTTTCTTAAATGGACATCTGTCTTCACTGATATTAAGGTCGCGGGTAATGCGTTTAATGAGTCTGAGTTGATCAATCGCATCTATCACCTGAAATGTTTTGGATAATCGTGCCTGTTCGTGATGATAGCGCAACAGGCGATGACATAAACTGTGAAAAGTTCCAACCCACATGCCAGCTATAGGTTTGTCGCTGAGTGATTGGATACGTGAGCGCATCTCGTTGGCAGCCTTATTGGTAAATGTCACCGCCATCACTTCCCGTTCCGAGATACCTTCCACCGCGCACAACCAGGCAATGCGATGCGTTAATACGCGGGTTTTACCGCTACCGGCACCCGCTAATATCAATGCTGACCTCAGCGGCGCATTCACCGCTTGGTTTTGCTCATCGTTCAAGTCTGCTAAAATTTGTCCCTTTATATTTGCGTTATCCGACATCGTTAAACCCACAACGATAAACCTCCTAGTGCCAATGCGCCGATAACTAGCACAATCACCAGGTAGATGCGCCATCGCTTTAGCTTGCGTTGCAGATTAGAGACTTCTTGGCGCAGTTGTTGGCGCTCAGTATCAGCGGGTGGCGGGAGACTATGCGTCGCTATGAACTCGCTACTTCTCTCAATTAATGCTGGCAATTGTTTGAGGATTTTTTTTAATAAAACCGCAGGATGTCTGCGTTTTCTCATCCATCGCTCTAAAAATGGTTTGGCGGTATCCCATAGATTAAGCTCAGGGTACAGTTGTCGCCCTAGGCCTTCTATGTTCAATAATGTTTTTTGTAGTAATATCAGCTGCGGTTGCACCTCCATATTAAAACGCCTTGCGGTTTGAAATAAGCGTAATAGCAGGGCACCGAAAGATATTTGGTTTAACGGCTGTTGAAAAATAGGCTCACACACCGTCCTGATTGCCGATTCAAACTCCTCTAAGCGTATATCGGGCGACACCCAACCTGATTCAATATGCAGTTCGGCAACCCGACGATAATCGTTTTGAAAGAAAGCTAGAAAATTCTCTGCTAGATAACGTTGATCTCTGAGATCAAGACTGCCGACGATACCGAAATCAACACCCAGATAATATGGCTTGAGTGGGTTCTCGACGGATACGAATATATTGCCTGGGTGCATATCAGCGTGGAAAAAATTGTGTTCGAAAACTTGGGTGAAAAATATCTCCACACCATTATGCGCGAGTTGTCGTAAATCAGTGTTGTGGCGTTTTAACTCTTCTATGTCGTTAATCGGCACGCCGTGTATGCGTTCCATCACCATCACCTCGCGATAACAATGTTGCCAGTATACTTTAGGCACATAAAGCAGGTCGGAACCTTCAAAATTTCGTCGCAGTTGGTTAGCATTCGCCGCTTCGCGTAATAAATCCAACTCATCGGTTATGGTCTTGCGGTACTCATGCACAACATCAACTGCTCGTAGTCGACGCCCTTCCGAACAGTAACGCTCAGTGAGCCGCGCCATCATATCCAGTAATGCAAGATCGCTATCAATTTTCTTTTTAACATTCGGACGTAATACCTTTACCACTACTTCGCTACCATCGTGTAATCGTGCCGCATGAACTTGAGCAATGGATGCCGAAGCGAGTGGCATCGTGTCAAAGTGTGCAAATACTTTATCTATAGGATCTCCCATCACCTGCTCAACTTTTTCGCGGGCGATGTGACCGTCAAAAGGCGGTACTTTATCTTGTAGTTTTGCTAGCTCAGTAATCAGCTCGCTAGACAATAAATCTGGTCGGGTGGACAAGGCCTGTCCGAACTTGACGAATATAGGCCCCAAGTCTTCCAGTGCTAACCTTATTCTTGTTGCCAGTGGTTTTTTCTGTTTACCAAACCAATTCCACGGCAGTAGGTAGAAAATAAAGTGTATCGGCCTGAAGAAGTGTATCGTTAGGACAATCTCATCTAATCGGTGGCGCACCAACACGATGTTGATATATAAAAGCCGCCAAAGTTTTAGGATAAACATTACTGGTCGCGTAGCCGGCTACACCTTGCGTCCAATCTCTCTACTGCGTCGCGCAGTCGTTCTACATTGTCTATAAAATAGTCTATTTCTTGCTGCGTCGGCGTTATTTTCAGTTCCTCCTGTAAAAACTCGCCGCTACTAAAATACAGCGATTCTATGCAACGATCAACAAAATTGTTTGCTGCCCGCACGCCCTCGCCGAGTTGATGTGCCGCAATATCTCCGATTAAAGGTGCGAGCAACTCTTCCCAATCAAACTCAATCTCAGTCAGTAAACTCTGCAGCCGTTGCCCCAGATGTACATCCCCTACAATTTCCAGATTAACCGCTTGTTCGTCGTTCTCTCTATCTAAGCCGAGTCTTAGTAAATCAAAAATACTACCACTTATCCGAGTATCAGGAACCCCGCTATAGTCCTCGCAAACGCGTATGGTGTCTTCTTCGATAAGTAAAAAGAGTTCTAAGCGCGGAACGCTGAGGGACAAACCGACCACTTTTCCAGACATTGCTTTCAGCGATGATGCGACCAGTGGTGGGTCAGCTTGTAAATAACGGCCTAGTGCATAATCAAACAATGGTGCCAGTTTCTTAGAAGCAACATTCATAATCAATATTTGTACGCGCGATGTATAGCGACGATACCGGCGGATAGATTATAAACCTCGCACTGCCGAAATCCGATTTCTCCAATCATCGCACCTAAGGTTGTTTGATCCGGGTGAATCCGAATAGACTCGACCAAATAGCGATAACTCTCCTCATCTCCCACCACATACGCACCCAGTTTAGGAATCACATTAAAAGAATACCATTGATAAAATCGTTGTAACCAGGCGTGCGGCTTGGAAAACTCTAGCACCACAAGGCGACCAGCAGGTTTTAGAACGCGTAAAATAGAACCCAATGCTGCTTGTTTAGAAGCCATATTTCTTAGGCCAAAAGCGACCACTACACAATCAAAGGTGTTGTCGGCAAACGGTAGACTCTCGGCGTCGCAGCGAATAAAAGGTACACCAGCATAACCGAGATCATATAACCGTCTTTGTCCTTCCGCTAGCATTGCCTCGTTGATATCGGCGACCGTCAAAAGACCGCCATCTTTGAGCAAAGGTTTTATGCGTACAGCCATATCGGCAGTGCCACCAGCAAGATCCAACACCCGCATATTTGCGCGCACACCGCACGCCATGACCGCAAATTGTTTCCATATTCTGTGCAAACCCAAAGACATTAAATCGTTCATCAAGTCATAACGACTTGCCACCGAACTGAATACATTATCAACTAATTTCACTTTTTCGTTGACATCAACCTTGCGAAAACCGAAATGTGTCTTTTTTGTGTCCATCGCTTAATTGTAAGATAAATCGTTCAAGATCGTGTTGGTGCTATCACTTCAGCCGATCTGCTTCGGTCAACCTAGACGATTTTGTTTACGCTCAAACCCAGCATCCTTTAGCCTTTGTAGATAGTTTTGCCATTTACGGTCGTAATTTATACCTAAGTCATATAAATAATCCCAGCTATAAATGCCGCTACTATGTCCGTCGTCAAAGATGATCTTGATTGCGTAGTTGCCGACTGGTTCGAGCGATGTGATGTTGATATCTTCCTTGCCTACCTGCAGGACTTCTTGCCCGGGGCCATGCCCGGAGACCTCTGCTGACGGTGAATACACGCGTAAATACTCGCAGCTTAAGTTAAATCTTTTACCATTGGTGAAAATTAGTTCCAACACACGCGAGTTTTGATGCAAATGTATTTCATCAAGTTGTACGTTAGACATAGCTTAAAGTATATAAGAACTGAGATCTTGGTCTTTGGCAATACTGGCTAATTGCTGGTCTACTAGTTCAGAGTTTATTTTAATCTGTTTGTTATCCAAGCTGGGTGCAGTAAAAGAAATATCCTCTAACAATCGCTCCATCACTGTTTGTAGGCGCCGCGCACCTATGTTTTCGGTGTTTCTATTAATTTCGTAAGCAATCGTTGCAATGCGTTTGATTGCCTCTTCGCTAAACACAACATCCAGCCCTTCCTGAGCCAGCAGCGCTTGATATTGTTTAACCAGAGAATTATCTGGCTCACTTAAAATTCTAACAAAGGCATCCGTATCCAAGGGTTCCAGTTCCACTCGGATTGGCAAGCGCCCCTGTAACTCAGGAATCAACTCGGAAGGTTTGGAGAAGTGAAAGGCACCGGCTGCAATAAACAATATATAATTGGTTTTTATCATGCCATAACGGGTGTTGACGGTAGATCCTTCTATTAGAGGAAGCAGATCTCGCTGCACGCCTTCGCGAGATACTTCGCCGGCAGTCGTACTTTGCGAGCGACGCGCCAGTTTGTCTATTTCGTCTACAAAGACGATGCCTCGTTGTTCGGTTTCTTCTACGACCATCGTATGCAGGCTTTCTTGGTCGATCATTTTTTCTAATTCTTCTTGTTTGATAGCTCTGAGAGCGTGTTTTACAGTCATTGTTTTGTGTTCTTTGCGATTTCCTAGTCCTAGGTTGCCGAGATTCTTAAGCATACCCTGCATTTGATCACCAATGCTCTCCAAACCCGGCACCGACATCACACCCATGTTAACCTGCGGTTTAGAGACCGCAACTTTAATTTTCTGATCATTCAACTTGCCTTGCTCAACTGATCTACGGATGTCTTCTCGAACTTGTTTACTATCCAAACTCTCCTGACTGTCGTAAGTTTCCTTCAGATTATTCATCAAGCTCTCGACCACCTGATCAACCGCTAACTTTTGTGCCAGACTATCGTGTTTTGCAAATTCTCTTTCTCGCACTTTGTTAAAAGTGATTTGTGCTAAATCACGGACTATTGATTCAACATCCCGCCCGACATAGCCGACTTCGGTAAACTTGGTTGCTTCCACTTTTAGGAACGGTGCTTGAGCTAAGTCCGAAAGTCGCCTAGCAATTTCGGTTTTACCAACCCCAGTCGGCCCTATCATTAAGATATTTTTAGGGGTAATCTCCGAGCGCAAAGGTTCGTCAATCTGCATCCGTCGCCATCGGTTGCGCAATGCAATAGCTACTGCGCGCTTCGCTTTATCCTGTCCGATAATGAACTGATCTAATTGGCTAACTATTTGTTCGGGTGTCATATCGGACATAAGGATTTCCGTCGTTATCGTCGTTATTCGTTATAAAGTCTCGAGCACGAATTCTTGGTTTGTATAGACACAAATCTCGCTTGCGATTGTCAGTGCTCTCTCAACTAAGCTACGGGCATCTAACGATGAATGTCTAAGTAGTGCAAGAGCGGCGGCACGCGCATAATCACCGCCCGAACCAATGGCAATTAAATCGTACTCTGGCTCTATAACATCCCCAGTACCCGACACTAGTAGCGAGGTCTGTTTGTCGGCGACCGCAAGCAAGGCTTCTAATTGTCTCAAATTACGATCCAGCCGCCAATCTTTGGCTAATTCGACGGCAGCTCTTAGCAACTGTCCTCCGTGCTCTTGTAATTTTCCTTCAAACCGTTCAAATAAAGTGAAAGCATCTGCGGTGCTGCCTGCAAAGCCGGCTAAAACTTGATCGTTGTTCAACCGGCGCACTTTACGCGCTTTATGCTTGACGATGGTTTTATTACCCATCGTGACTTGGCCATCACCGCCCATCACTAAACAACCGTCTTTGCGTACTGATAAAATTGTGGTTCCGTGAAATGTGTGCATCAGATTTAAGACTTTGATGTTTTATTATATCAGCACCACGGACAAGTTTGGTTTGACATTGGTTTGGCAGTTTAGTTTATATAGGATTTGATGCCGATATAGGTTTTCGCTATGTTGGCATTCGCAAACTCACACGCTTGTTCATAGTGCAAATAACGAATGGCAAGGAGGGACTTTTCTAAGTAAAGGAAGGAGAATATTGCGTTCCTTAAGGTTTTATACAAACGCAACACCACCTCATTCACACTACTGTATAAAATACTGGTTGCTAAACTACGATACGCATGTTTTTTTATATCAGGGATAGCTTAGTTCATTCCATAAGCAGCGGCTAACATTACACTGGTATTGTATGCTCATCCTTTTGACTGATTGGCTTCTCCGATTACAAGCTGTAATACATATCAAATTCAACTGGGTGGGTTGCTTGTCGCAGACGAGAGATCTCTTCCATTTTGAGTTCTATATAGCCGTCTATAGCATCGTCGTCGAGTACATTACCAGCTTTCAAAAAGTCTCTATCCGCGTCCAGTGCTGCCACTGCTTCGTCTAATGAGGCAGCAACTTTGGGTATCGCTTTTTCTTCCGCCGGAGATAACTCGTATAAATCTTTATCAGTCGGATCACCTGGGTTTATACGGTTTTGTATGCCGTCCAATCCTGCCATGAGCATAGCGACAAAAGTTAAATAAGGGTTACCAGCAGCATCCGGGAACCGTACCTCTATGCGTCTTGATTTGGGATTAACCACATGCGGTATACGGATCGCCGCCGAGCGGTTGCGTGCCGAATAAGCAAGCATCACTGGTGCTTCAAACCCTGGCACCAACCGCTTGTAGCTATTGGTCGCGGCATTTGAGAAAGCGTTGATGGCACGGGCGTGTTTCAAAATCCCGCCTATGTAATATAGTGCGGTTTCCGTGAGGTCGGCGTATTGGTCGCCGGCAAATAGGTTCTCACCGTCTTTAGACAAGGTTTGATGCACATGCATACCAGTGCCGTTGTCACCGACTATCGGCTTGGGCATAAAAGTTGCAGTTTTGCCATAATTGTTAGCAACATTTAGCACGACATATTTTTGAATTTGACTGAGGTCTCCTCGCTCCACCATAGCAGCATAACGCGTTCCTATCTCACACTGTCCCGCGGTGCCGACTTCGTGGTGGTGTACTTCGGCAACGACACCCATCTCGGCGAGAGCTTCACACATAGCTGAGCGTATATCTTGCAGAGAATCAACTGGAGGCACTGGGAAATAACCACCTTTTATGCCAGGGCGATGTCCGATATTACCACTTTCGTATGCTTTATTGCTACTCCAAACCGCTTCGGCAGACTCAATATCGTAACTACAGCCGCTGTAATCATTGTGCCAACGAACACTGTCAAACACAAAAAACTCAAGTTCTGGTCCGAAATAAGCGACATCCGCAATGCCGGTTTCTTTGAGGTATTGTTCGGCACGCTTGGCGATAGAACGCGGATCCCTGTTATAAGGTTGTTTAGTGTCGGGCTCCAATATATCGCAACGCAAATATAGGGTGAGGTCGTTATAAAACGGATCTATGCACGCAGTGTTGAAATCCGGCATTAGCAGCATATCCGAATTGTTGATCTCTTTCCAGCCGGCAATCGATGAACCGTCAAACATTTTGCCACCTGTTAAATAGCCATCTTCGCAGGCAGTTTCTGCTGGCACGCTCACATGATGCTCTTTACCTCTAGGATCGGTAAAGCGAAAGTCTACATACTTTACATTTTCTTCTTTTATTGTCCTAAGGACATTTTCTACTGACATGGTTAAAAAACTCCCAAATATTAAATAAGTGTATCTAAAGTGTATCTATAATTTTTCTGCATAAAGCATTATGCAGAACAGGCATTCTAAAAAGTGCTTTATTTATAGGAATATTACGCACATTATAGCATATTATTATTTGCAAATATGTGAAGGAGATTATATGTTACCCCATCTGTTTCAGAAAAAACAATAGCTAAGCTACCAGTATTAATTCTCTAGTTAAGGAAATTATTGCTACTGGAACAACAGCCTTTGATATGTAACAAACTGATATATTGCCGAACAAACATGAAAATTGCTCCCGCAAAAATCAAGAATATCCTACTCATGCGAACAGAAAACAGAATAGGTGATATTATTTTGACTATACCTCTCGCCGGCATACTAAAATCTCACTTGCCGGACTTACACATCACCTTCGTCGGTAGTGGACACGCTAAACCTATCGTAAAAAAAACCTCAGCCATAGATGACTTCCATCATTGGAATAGGTCTAAGGATATCAGCAAATACAATGCGGATGCAGTATTACTACTTTCATTGTATTTAAATGTAGCAAAAACTGCATGGCGAACCAAAATCCCGATACGCATTGGTGCGGCCCGAAGATGGCACCACTGGCTGTATGCAAACCATCGAGTATTCTTAAAAGCACGTCCTCACAATCTGCACGAAATACAACTCACTACCTCTTTTCTATCAGCGCTAGGGATTGAAGTACCCACTGATGTTGATAAACTATATCGCTATTACGGATGGCAAAAAGGATCTAACAAATCATATCCCAATGTCATCTCAACTACCAAACACAACATTATCTTACACCCTAAATCTAAAGGGAGCGCACCAGAATGGCCGTTAGAATACTATTATCAACTCGCCTGTCTACTCAATGAAAAAGACTTCAATGTGATAATAAGCGGCACCCATAAAGAAAAAAACTACATGCAAGAAAATTGCCCTGATCTATTTACACTCCCGCACATCACCGATATCGTAGGGCAATACAACCTAGCTGACTACATCAACATAGTTGAACAAGTAGACTGCCTAGTCGCTAGTAGCACTGGGCCGGCGCACCTCGCCGCTGCCATCGGCATCAACACCATAGCTCTATATGCACCCACACGCCCTCAACACCCCGGCCGCTGGAGACCCGTTGGCAAACGCGTTAAAGTGATCTGCAAAGGACTACCAACAAATAATCCGAAGGATGTAGACAAGATTAATGCGATTACGCCACAAGAGGTACGGGAAAAAATTGCAGAAATGGTGGAATGAGTTCGTTTAGCAAGCTCTGCGCTTATTTGGCTATCTCGGCTGATTAATGTCGCTATACGATGGCTAACTGACCGTTGCCTATTAGCTTCTTAGCCATGACTCATCTCTTACTAAGCGGTGCGCATCATTTGATGAGTATCTGAGTAGAGATGAAAACCACCT
This sequence comes from Chromatiales bacterium, assembly GCA_014323925.1. Taxonomy (NCBI): domain Bacteria; kingdom Pseudomonadati; phylum Pseudomonadota; class Gammaproteobacteria; order Chromatiales; species Chromatiales bacterium. The sequence continues at coordinate 29,376 of JACONC010000012.1, forward strand.
AAACAGATTTTGGCACGAGACAATGTGCCTTCAACAGCGCAGCCATAGGCACGACTAACCTTCATCACAACCAGCTGTTTGAGGATATGTTGTATTTGCTTAATAAGTAATCCCCTTCTTAGGTTTTAATTAGAATAAAGAGGTTATAAAAATAATTAAAGATTATGCCTGAGAAAATTTTATGACTAAAACTTGCTAGCGCCTCGTTTTGATAAGGATGTGATAAGGTGTATTTATCGTCTAAAATCTGGGATTGCTCACATTCATAGGTCGCGTGAGGAATTGACTAAGTAATACAGAGATGGAGTAACGCAAGCCGGTGTGGTGATTCTAAGTCGTATGCCTTTTCTCAAGTGTAAATACCACGGCATAATGTCTACAAGTATCCTAGGATGCGAATTAGCGAATTCTTTCCACTCTTTTGCCATTTCAAGAGTTAAGAGATAAGCCATTGCGGATAACGGTATTTCGGCCGGAATAGCAATGTCGTAATTTCCGTATAGTCTTTTCTGACTGTTTCTAATAGGAAGACCGCCTGATTTGCAACCGATATATATATGCCTTTTCTCTTGGTTTTTCTTTTTAGATTTATACAACACTCTATAATTATTCACATTACAGATGGCGGGTATATATTTAAACAGTTTGTTGCAATTTTTCGAATAACTCAAAAGCATAAGTAAATACCAATGTAATTGGGAGATCAATGTAACATCTAACTGAGACTGGCGAGTAGCAACGGGCGGGCGTATGCTTTTCTTTGCTCTCAATATAGGGAATAGAGAACAATCTACTTCGGGCAACCTTTCTATACTTTTCTGTATATCCGGGTTTGTTCCTAATAGAATGTCTGTGCTTCTTGAGTGGCTGGAGAGCATGAGTATATCCCAAGATTTTTTTAGCGAGGCACATAAGATCTCTGGGAAATCAGGTGGTAGAACACTATCGTCTTCTAATATACATGCTGTAGCAACATTATTTGTCAACATCAAGTTGTATGCTTTAATATGGCTCAATGTGCAAGAAAGATGGTCATAGAAATAAGGGATATGTTTGTAGCGATCTATAGTAGATTCGCTCATGCCTAGTGAGCGGGCTATTTCAGTTCTCCGCTCGGAGGATGCTACATCATATTTATCGACTGCCTCTATGAACTCATAGTCCAAGCCCAGTGCGTCGAGTTGCCTTTGCATATGTAATCGCCGCTCAGGGGTACGTTTGAGATTTATGATATAAATAGGGCAAGGACTAGTATTCATATTTAACAAAAACTAGAGGCATTCAGTATTTACTTTGATACATCTAAACTACTAGGAATTATGTATATAATGCTGTTATTTTCAGTAGTACTTTTTATACAATACCACTCTAAATGACCACTCTAAATGAATAGGGATAAGCATCCAAAAGCTCTAATTATATCAGGCTTTGATCCGTCTGGCGGGGCAGGATTGATTGCCGACATTGAAACGGTACACGCACTGGGCTGTCGTGCAAGCGCGGTCATCACCTGCCAGACTATACAAACTGAGTGGGATGCCACGGCGTGCGTGGCGAGCGACAGCTCTTGGTTTAGGCAGCAATTACATTCTATATTAAAGGCTTATTCTTTTTCAGTCATCAAGATAGGTTTAACACCTTCGTTAGAAATAATAGAGATACTCGCCCATGCGTTACCGTCTGTAAGCTGCCCTATCGTGCTTGATCCGATCATTGCCGCAGGTGGCGGTTATCCGTTCTGTAACGCTAAAACCATCGCACATCTTAGCGAGAAATTAATACCTTTGTGTGACTTGGCTACACCTAATGCGGAAGAACTCAGGCGCTTAGCGGGAACATCTGATGATGGCGTAAAATCGTTGCTTGAAAGGGGTTGCAAAGCAGTTTTGGTGAGTAGCGAGTACGAGCGCGCCGGTTATCTATACCATAACCTTTATAGCTTGCATCATCCGCCACATACATTTACTGCGAAGCGTTTACCACATCGTTATCACGGCAGTGGATGCACGCTTGCGAGCGCGATAGCCGCCTATCTGGCACACGGCAAAGCATTGGTGGAAGCGGTTCGCCACGCACAAGAGTTTACCTCTCACTGTCTAAGTATCGCAAGCCTATCAAAGTCCAGAGTTGCCGTTCCCAATCGTTTTAAGCAGTGAAATTAGAAGGTCTATATTTAATTGCCGACAGCACTCAGCTAACCGAAACAAATACCGGCGACTATATCGCTGATTTGATAGAAGCGGGCGTATCTATCGTACAACTGCGCGACAAAAATCATCATGCTGCTGCCGGCAACATGCGCAGCCGGAGATACCGACTGGCTAGAATCATTCAAGCAAAATGCCGCATTTACAACATACCGTTTATCATCAACGACGATGTTTCCCTAGCTTTAGAAATCGATGCCGACGGGGTGCATCTGGGGCAAGACGATATGGCAGTGCGTAAAGCTAGGCAATATTTAGGAGCTGATAAATATATTGGGGTATCGTGTTATGCATCTAAGCAGCGTGCACTGCAAGCACAACAAGACGGTGCCGACTATGTTGCCTTTGGTGCGCTTTTTAATTCGCCAACTAAACCGCAAGCGCAGTGTTTAGGGTCGTCGGTTGAACAATCGTTAAAGGTCTTGCAGCAACTCAGTGGCGGCATTAATGTGCCGATTTGTTCAATTGGCGGCATCACACCCGATAAAGCCAAGCTAGTGCTCAGGCATGGGGCGCAAATAATTGCGGTAGCATCGGGTATCCTAAAAGCAGTTGATGCTAGGCAGGCAATCAGACAATATCGTACCGCATGGCTTTAACTATTTGGTATAGATCTCGTTTGCATTGTTCTATTCGTAGGGTATCTACAGTGCAGCCATCAAATCCATCACTTGGCGGTGCTGCCAAACATCGTGCACCCTGAAAATTTTGACGCCGGCTTGCAATCCTAAAACAGTGGTGGCACAACTTGCTGGCACCCGCTGTTGTGGTTCGCTGACATCACATATTTGTCCCATAAAACTTTTGCGGCTAGTTCCGAGTAGAACCGCATAGCCTAAACCAGTTATTTTGCTTAAGTGTTTTAGTAGCGTGAGATTGTGCGCAGCATTTTTACCGAAACCAATACCGGGATCCAAGATAATGTTGTTATCATCCAAGCCGTAACTTTTCGCTATGTCCGCACGCGAGCGTAAGAAATCGCATACCTCTGCGACGACATCGTTGTAGTGCGGTTTCACATGCATAGTGCCTGGTTCGCCTTGCATGTGCATGAGACAAATAGGTACTTGCTTATCTGCGGCCAGCTCCAACATGGTCGGATTGTCGCGTCCTGCCGAAATGTCGTTTAGCATAGTAGCACCGCTATCCAAAGCAGCTTCAGCAACTTCGGCTAAGGTGGTATCTACGCTAATCATCGTATCTGGATAATGCTCAGATATTGCCGCAATGATATCCAGTATGCGTGACTTTTGTTCTAATGCAGGCACTCGTTGCGAGCCAGGGCGTGTCGATTCTCCACCAATATCTATGATGTCGGCACCTTGTGCTAACATTGCCCCTACACCATCAATAATCTGCGTTGCTTGTCGCCATTTGCCACCGTCCGAAAAGCTGTCGGGAGTGAGATTCAGTATAGCCATCAATTTGGGTTTGGTTAAATACGACTGCATTTTTCTATAAAGCGTCGCGCCGATACATGCGTATGTGGTCACCTATATCAAAAGCCGTTAGATCCTCACCAAATATCACTTCACCTTCATATTGAGAGCGTATCTCGGATAATACATCAGTGCGCGCTTTGCCAAAAATCAGTGCGTGCACTAAGACCGTTTGGCGAGGATTGGTTTGTTGCAACAAACGGCTTAATTCCGCAGGTCTGGTGTGATAATCCAGCACCTTGCGCAAGCGCTCATTATTTTTTAGCAATGTGTCGCTTGCATCGGCAATTTCGTGTATCAATAAGTCAACGCCCTTCGCGTGTTCAACGAGGTTCTCAGAGTAGCGAGTGTCACCTGAAATGACTAGGCTGCGGCCTTTATAATCGACCCTATAGCCGAAAGCAGGTTTTACCACACCATGGTCAACGAGAATGGCTTTAACGGTTAGATCCTGTTCTGCATACACTATGCCTTCGGTAATTTCGCGTACTTCAATACGAATACCTTCGTCGGATAAATGGGTATGTTCTTTACGCAAATTTATATCAGTGTGATACGCTTTTTGTATTTGTTCAACATGTGCTTTGCTACCCGTAGGTCCCCATAACCGTATCGGTTGCGTGCGTTGAAAGACCCATCCAGACAGCATCAAATCAGGCAAGCCGATAATGTGGTCGTAGTGCAAATGGGTAATGAACAACTTATCAACGGTATTGTAATCTAAACCTAGTTGATAAATGCGCCTTGCCACATCGCGCCCGGCATCAAATAATAATTTTTGGTTGCCAGCTTCAACCAATACCGCCGCACTGCCACGATCCGCTTCGGGGCGCGGTGTGCCGGTGCCGAGTAGTGTGACAACCATGACATCAGCCGAAGCAATCGGCATAGCTACAACGAAAAGTAGTAGACATTGACGCAAGCTGACAACTGAGCGTTTTATTATTTGCATAAATTTATTCATTTATTCACCTGCAACACTGCTAAAAATGCTTCTTGCGGTATACTCACTTTGCCAATTTTTTTCATACGCTTTTTCCCTGCTTTTTGCTTTTCTAACAATTTACGTTTACGCGTAACATCGCCACCATAACATTTCGCTGTGACATTTTTACGTAATGCTTTGGTCGTAGCACGAGCAATCACCCGCGAACCGATAGCCGACTGTATCGCTATGTCAAACATTTGCCTAGGTATTAAACCAGCCATCTTTTCGACTAAGGTACGCCCTAGAGTTTGCGCATTACTTTTATGTACGATAACTGATAGCGCATCAACTCGTTGACCGTTGATCAGCATATCCAGCCTAATTAAATCGGCTGGTTGATAACCTGACAAATAATAGTCAAAAGATGCATATCCCTTAGTAGCTGACTTGAGTCTATCAAAAAAATCATAGACGACTTCGTTCAACGGTAGTTCGTATTCTATAGCAGCTTGCTGTCCTACATAGCTGATTTTTTTCTGCACACCTCGTTTTTCTATGCATATTTTCATTACATCACCTATATGATTTTGGGCAACCAGGACAGTCGCTCTAATCATAGGTTCCTCAATCACCACTATCTCGTTGGATGGTGGCAAGGTCTCAGGGTTATGTACTTTCACTACTCTGCCGTCTTTGAGTGTAACTTTATAAGTTACGGTGGGTGCGGTGGTGACTAATGTCTTGCCGTATTCACGCTCCAATCGTTCTTGTATCACTTCCATGTGCAACATGCCGAGGAAGCCACAGCGAAAACCAAAGCCCAGAGCCTGGGAGGTCTCTGGATCGTACGCTAAAGAGGCGTCGTTTAAGCTCAGCTGATCCAGTGCTGCGCGTAGTTCAGGATAATCTTCTGAATGTAGCGGATAGATACCAGCAAAAACCCGGGGTTGTATTTTCTTAAATCCGGCGAGTGCTTGCAGTGCCGGCTTGTGGGCATCAGTCCAGGTATCACCGACGCGCACCTCCTCGATACGCTTGATGCCAGCAATAACAAAACCTACATCGCCAGTATACAAGCAGTTGCGCGCAACACGCTCAGGTGTATACACCCCGACTTGTTCAATTTTATGGGCAGTTTTATTTGCCATAGAAAGTATTTTACTGCCGACTTCTAAGATGCCGTCGACCACTCTTACTAATGCAATAACGCCTAAGTATTGATCAAACCATGAGTCTATAATTAACGCCTTCAGAGGTGCATCTACTACTCCTTTAGGCGGCGGGATTTTTGCAACGATCTGTTCCAACAAGGCTTGTACGCCATGCCCTGTTTTAGCACTAACTAAGCAAGCCTCGTCGGTATCCAATCCGATTAGCTCAAAGATCTCTTCTTTGACGCGAGCAACCTCTGCAACCGGACGATCAATTTTATTCAACACCGGTAACACGATAAGATTTTGTTCTATCGCAGTATAGCAAACTGCAATACTTTGCGCCTCAACACCTTGGGTTGCGTCAACAACCAGCAACGCACCCTCGCAGGCGGTTAATGAGCGCGACACTTCGTAGCCGAAATCAACATGCCCTGGCGTGTCTATAAAATTAAGTTTATATTGTTCACCGTCTTCAGCTACATAGTTGAGTGATACCGCCTGTGCTTTAATAGTGATGCCGCGCTCGCGCTCTATATCCATCGTATCCAGCACCTGTGCCACCATCCGGCGACCGCTATAGCCACCGCATAATTCAATAAATCGGTCGGCGAGCGTAGATTTGCCGTGATCTATGTGCGCGATGATTGAGAAATTTCTTGTTTTATCCATGTTGCCAGTTTTATCAATAATTATAGACGGGCAGAGATTTCCCAATCTATGAATTTATTGACGATTATTTACCGCAAAAGTCATTATATGATATTTGATTTGGCAACTACTATAAACAACTTGGCACACGGTGGGTTCACCTGTGAACCATCACCTGCACAAAACCAGTTTCGTATTTAAGTGTGCAGACTAATTTGGGTTGACGGGGTATCTTAATTGGATGCTATTTAACTTCGGATATTTTTGGCATCGCCACCTTACTTAAGGTACAACAATTTTGATAAAACCGTAATGCTTGTTTGGGCACTAGCAAGTTTTAGTCCCGCTGCATACTTTTGAAAAGTATGCTTTATGGTATTTGAGATATAATTTATCTACTTACCAAAGATAGATTGAGCGTCTTTTACCCTAACCTAACTCCCTCTGGAGTCATTGCCTGAAGAGCCTCTGCCGCACCTTTGCAGTTAAAAATAGGGTAACCGCTCTTGAGATTTCTAATATTCAAATAAGCATATAATTTAAATTCTTGCTCGGATTTGATGTAAACCCCATACCTTAATCCATCAGTCACTATGAGCCTATTACATTTCTTTTTATTAGCTGCATATGACTCGGCTTGCCTGACGGCTGTAAGGCAACTATTGCCTTTTTTCTTTACTTCTACAACCACATTCAAGTTATTATCTTCACGAGGTAGTTGATCGAACAAAGCTATATCAATATTGTTCCATTCAATTGCCATTCGCTGAGGAGTCCAACCCAAAACTTTTAATAAAGGAACAACGAGATAGGTTAATGTTTCATATTCTGAAGGGCCCTTATTTGCCTCCCAATACTGAATTTTTGCATACCACTCAGCAATCCTAACAAACCCACTCAACTCTTCAACAAGAGCCTGTATTGAATAGTCAGCAATACCCTGATCAAATAAGCGCGTGGAGATATCTTTAATCTCTAATTGAAGATCCTCATCAGGTGGAATAGACCTAAGATATTCGGCAGTGTATTCCTTGTCTAGCTCTAAATTAAGAGACTTCATCCAATTTATAATTTCCGACGACTTATTAATATCTAGCTTTTGAGTTGTATCTCCGAGCTTCATAGTATGTGTTTGAAATTTTTTCTGTTTTCTCGTTAGCCATTTAACTCTTCTAACATGCTGCAAATCCCAACCATCAATATCACCAAACACTTCCCTATGTTCATAGTCTCCAACTACAACACCTATTCCGTCTACTTGATCCGTACCTTGTCTTAGAATAACAACATCACCATGCTTGACTTCTGCACAAAACCTACCCAAATCAGTTTTTTTCCTCGTCGTTACCCAGCTAAGTTTTTCAAGGCACTCTGGGTATGCTCCCATACATCCATTCCCTGTTAAAACCACATCCCATTCTAGACATAGATCTGTATAATTACGGTTTGTATCACCAGCGGCTATTTGCCAATAATTTCTTGTATTCTCTTTTATCTCTGTATCCACTTCTATACTCTCCTTTGATTAAGCTCTAATTACAAAATTTGCTAGGTGAGAATGTATATGCAAAGGTCAATACTTATGAAGCAAATACACTATGTTCCCCTTGATCTAACCCTCAAAAACCTATTATACATAACATTACAAGATCCAGCGCCCACTATACATAGTTTCCACTGATTTATACAATTCGCATACAATGTTTATATGAATCACCTAAATAATCGGACGATATCGCTGGGCGTGGTTATGGACCCGATTGCTGCGATAAACCCGAATAAAGATACCACCTTAGGTTTGCTGGAGGCGGCGCAAAGAAAAGGTTGGCAACTCTACTATTTTGAAGCCAAAGATCTACATTTGTATCAGGGTCGTGCAAAGGGGCACGCTCGCCGTTTGTGGGTGTCCTTAAACAGCGAACATTGGTTTGAACTAGATGCCTCTCAAAATATAGATTTAGCTGAACTTGATGTCATATTGATGCGTCTTGACCCGCCGGTAGATACTGAGTTTCTGTATGTCTGTCATCGATTGGCGTTTGCCGAGCAGGCCGGCACTCTAGTGTATAACCCGCCGCGTAGTTTGTTGTCGGTCAACGAGAAAATCCTAGCACAAGAGTTTCCTGATTTAGGTCCGCCGACTATAGTCAGTAGCTCGGTGGATGATTTGCTGGGCTTTATGGAATTACATCCTCAAGTAGTGGTTAAGCCATTGAACGAGATGGGTGGCGCTTCAGTATTTAGGATTAACCTAAGTGACAACGATGTTGTAGCAAAACTTAATGCTGCACTTTGCGATGGACGAAAAACAATTATGATGCAAAAGCTCATTCCGAATTATAGCGAGGGCGATAAACGGGTATTATTAATCAACGGAGTTGCAGTGCCTTATGGGCTCAACCGCATCCCACAACACAGTGATTTCAGGGCTAATCTGGCTGCTGGTGGCAAAGGAGTCGCCGTTCCATTGAATGCACGCGACCACCTGGTTTGTAATAAAATAGCCCCTCGTTTGCGAGAATTGGGGTTGTTATTCGTGGGCATTGATTTGGTGGCTGGTTATTTAACCGAAATCAACATCACCAGCCCTACCTGCTTACGAGAAATCAACCGTGCCTATGAACTAGATATCGGGATGGATGTTATCAATACAATTGAAAAGGCAATTGACAAGCGATGGAAGAGGCAACTAAAAAAGCATAGTGCTCAAGATTAATGGCAGATAAACCTATAAAGCAAAATGTCCCTCCGATATCAGAGCATGTCATTGCCTTCGACTATGGCTTAAAGTATATAGGCAGTGCGGTCGGTAATATCAAAACAATGCTAGCACAACCCTTGCAAACTATCAGCTGCAAGTCCGGTGCAGCTGATTGGCAAGCAATAGATAAGATCTGTAGCGTCTGGCAACCGCGCGGATTTGTAGTCGGCTACCCTAATACCGATTCACCATCGCCATTATTAAAAAAACTGGATATTTTTATCGACAGACTACACACTCGCTTTGATTTGCCGGTTGACAAGAGCGATGAATACTTAAGTTCTATCGAAGCCTACCGTATACTGAAGCTGAAAAGAATAGCTGGGGAAACTGGTAGAATAGTACGCTCAGACATAGACAAGGTTGCTGCTGCTTTGATATTAGAAAGTTGGTTTGCAATACAGAAACCGCAAACATTGAATGAAAATTGAACATCCTGAATTATTGATAACGGAAATGTCGCAACAGTTGCAACAGTTGATTGAAAAGCGCTGCTTATCCGAACCGATTATTTTAGGTATACGTAGCGGTGGCGTGTGGGTTGCCGAGCGTCTACATCAATTATTGAAAATCAAAGAACCCATGGGATTATTGGATATTAATTTTTACAGAGACGACTTTAGTCGGGTGAGTTCCTTCCCGCAGGTTAAACCTTCGGCAATTAATAACACAGTGGATGACCGTCATATTATTTTGGTCGATGATGTAATTCATAGCGGGCGTACCGTCTGCGCAGCACTCAACGAAATTGCCGACTACGGACGAGCAGCAACCGTCAGCCTAGTTATCATGATAGATAGAGGCGGAAGGGAGATGCCTATCTATGCTGATATTGTTGGTACAACCGTCGAGCTGAAGAAAGGACAGCATATAAAACTCAGAGGTCCCGACCCTCTCTATATAGAAATTATTAACTGATGACCCAACCTATAAAACGCATACGGTAATAAAATGGCAGGAAATACTATCGGAAAAATTTTTACGGTCACCACCTTCGGGGAAAGCCACGGTCCGGCAATCGGCGCAATTGTTGACGGTTGTCCGCCGCTTTTAGAGCTCGCTGAGCACGATATACAAAAGGATTTAGATCGCAGACGCCCTGGACAGAGTCGTTATACCAGCCAAAGGCGTGAACCTGATCAGGTACGTATACTATCGGGTGTGTTTGAAGGTAAGACGACCGGCACCCCAATTGCGTTGATGATAGACAATGTAGATCAACGTTCGCGCGACTATGAAAAAATCAAAGATAAGTTTCGCCCCGGGCATGCCGATTATACCTATCAGCAGAAATATGGTTTTAGAGATTATCGCGGCGGGGGTCGTTCTTCGGCGCGCGAGACTGCGATGCGCGTTGCCGCCGGCGCAATCGCTAAGAAGTATCTTCGTCAATACTACGGTGTTGCGATACGCGGATGGCTTGCTAAAATCGGTACTTTAGACATAGCAACTGTGCAGTTAGAAGAAATTGATAATAATTGTTTTTTCTGTCCTGATGCCACGCGCGTTAAAGACATAGAAAAATATATAGAAGATTTACGCCGTGCCGGCGACTCAGTGGGGGCACAACTACATATCCAAGCAAGTGGCATGGTAGCCGGCTGGGGAGAGCCGGTGTTTGATAGATTAGATGCCGACATCGCTCATGCAATGATGAGCATCAATGCAGTTAAAGGGGTCGCAATGGGTGCTGGGTTTGATTGTGTCCGTCAAACTGGTAGCGAACACCGTGACGAATTGACGCCTGAGGGTTTTATTGGTAACAATGCCGGCGGTGTTTTAGGTGGTATATCGAGTGGTCAGGATATCGAAGTGGATGTTGCGTTCAAACCAACTTCTAGTATACGTGTCGCCGGCCGCACGATTGATAAAGACGGTGCAGCCAGTGAAATCATCACCACCGGCCGCCACGATCCGTGTGTCGGAATTCGTGCGGTGCCTATCGCCGAAGCGATGCTAGCTATCGTGCTCATGGATCATTGTCTGCGCCAACGAGGACAAAACTTTGATGTTATAAGCTAACGCGATGTCCCGTCGCTTTGTCGGATTTTCCGCTTTTTACTTCTTTTATTTTGCAACACTAGGCACCTATCTACCGTACTGGCCGATCTATTTGAAAGCACAAGGGATGGCGCTACATGAGATAGGCGAGTTGATGGCTATTGCGCTACTCACTAAAATCTTCGCACCTTATATATGGGGATGGTTAGCCGATCGTCTGCACTACCGCTTAAAGCTGATTCGCTGGAGTGATTTTATTGCCTTCGCAGCTTTTGTGCCGATATTTTATGTAAGCGATTATGCGAGCATTGCGATCATTTTGTTTTTGTTTAGCTTTTTTTGGAATGCCTCTTTACCGCAGGTCGAAGTGCTAACCTTAAATAACCTGAAATATCACGCACATCGTTATAGTTTGATTCGGCTTTGGGGATCAGTCGGTTTTATTACAACGAATATAGTCGGTGCGTGGCTGGTTTCGACCCACGGTGCCGATGTGATTCCATGGCTGATGTTATCTCTACTGTTATTGCTATGGCTAAGCACACAGACCTTATCGGAACCTAGATTACCATTTACCACATCTCATATTCCGAGTATCGTGCATTGCTTTAATCCATCTTTAATTGCGTTATTCACAATATGCTTTTTCATACAGTTTGTTCACGGGCCATACTACGCTTACTTCACTATTTATATGCAGGAGCAAGGTTATAGCACTTATACCATAGGGTGGTTTTGGTCTTTCGGCGTGCTCGCTGAGGTAGTAGTATTTATCTATTGTAGTGCTTTACTGCGCCGCTACAGTATCCTCCGCTTATTGTTTATCGTCATAATGGTGACCGCATTGCGCTGGTTGTTGCTCGCTTATTATAAAGACTATATCGCCATCGTTTTGTTTGCTCAAAGTATGCACGCTGTAACTTTTGGGGTTTATCACGCGGTACTCATTCATGCCATTTCTAAACTATTGCCTAGTGGCTTGGAAGGGCGCGGGCAAGCATTGTATTCCTCGTTGAGTTTTGGGGTCGGCGGTGGGCTTGGTACTTATGTCGCAAGTCAGCTTTTAGAACAAATACCGGGCTGGCAACTCTTCGTTTATACTGCCCTCGTTACATTAGTCGCACTATTTTGCTTATGGCCGCTGTACCTTGCTAATAGGAGAGAACCGTCGCCGCTGCCATAACCCCACCGGTGCCTCTAGCGCACACAATTTAGAGACATACTCGATAAATTGTCCGCGCGCCATATCAAACGCGCCAAGCGTTTGTAAATGCGGTGTTTTTACTTGACAATCTATCAGCATCACCTGATGTGCGTATAGGTGTCGGCATAGATAAAACAATGCCACTTTGGACGCATTGCTTACATCAGAAAACATTGATTCTCCGAAAAACATACGACCGATACCGACACCATACAAACCACCGACCAAAGCACCGTGGTGATAGACTTCCACCGAATGTGCGCAACCTGCTTGATGTAGGGTTAAGTAAGCATCCCTCATCGCTTGCGTAATCCAAGTCGCAGCACGACGATCTCGGCATACTGCACATCGCTCAATAACTGCGTTGAAATTATAATTGAGTCTGATATCGCTAAATTGCGACTGAATTACCTTGTTTAAGCTGCGGCTGACGCGCATGCCGTTGCTCAGTAAAACCATTCGTGGGTCTGGCGACCACCATAATAGAGGTTGACCCTCTTCATACCAAGGAAAGATGCCGCGCCTATACGCACGGCAAAGGGTTTCTGGTTCAAGGTTGCCGCCGACTGCGAGCAATCCGTCGGCATCAGCTGATGAAACCGAAGGGAAGCAAGGGCTTTTTGTATCCAATTCAACCATCTAAGCTAATGTCTGGTGTTTTACTAAATAGCGGTTGTTGTGGCAAAGGAATAGGCACGGTGTCGTCGCGATAGGGGTGGTGCGACCAATTATCACAGATATAATCGTAGACTGCGTTTTGTTCGTGTGCGCAAATTTTTATCGCCGATTGCATAAAGCCAGTATGTGCAAGCCAGTGTGCCGAACAGGTTGCAGTTGGTAGAAAACCGCGCGCTATTTTATGTGTGCCACCAGCCCCTGGTTCAAACCGTTTTAAGCGATTGCTTATGCAATACTCTATACCTGCGTAGTAGCAAGTTTCAAAATGCAGAGAATCGTGATGATTTTTAACTCCCCAATGACGACCGTATAGTGCATCACCATCACGCAAGTTGATAGCACAAGCAATTATCTGATGGTTATGCATAGCGAGCACCACGACTAGGTTGTCGGGCATGGTTTTTCCTATCGCCTCAAAAAAAGCTCGTGATAAAGTTGGTAGCCCGCTTTTGTAATCATAAATGCTCTCATAGAGTTGGTGAATTTTCTGCCATAGTTGCGAAGTTATGTCATGCCCATGTAATAGCTTAATCGTGATGCCTTGCTCACTTACTAAGCGTCGTTCTCGTTGGATCATTTTGCGCTTTTTCGAGCGTAGCACTGATAAAAAATCGTCAAAGTTGCCGTAGTCATTGTTATACCAGTGATATTGACAGTCCGAACGAAACGCCAACGGAAATTGTGCAAGGTGTTGATAATCTAAATCATTGGGGAATAACCAGTGCACACCTGAGAAATTTTGCTGTTGCGTTAATTGTATCGCTGCGTTGATCAATAGATTTTTATATTTAGGGTCACTGCAAAGTAGCCGTTCTCCGCTAACTGGAGTATAGGGAACGGCACAGACCAGTTTGGGATAATAGGCGATACTGTTTTGGGTATAAGCCTGTTCCCAACTCCAATCAAAAACAAATTCCCCGTAATTATTCGTTTTTATATAAATCGGCAACGCGGCGCATAACTTGCCTGCCCTGTTGCGTAAGATAATATGGCAGGGGTACCAGCCGTAGTTCTCTAAGCAACTGTTTTGCTCTAGGGCGCTTAGAAACTCGTATCGTGTGAAAGGATTATCATCCTGCTTGAGTGCATTCCACTCAGCGGCAGCTATATCGCTTAAGTCGCGGTGAATCTTTATAGAAAAATTTTGTCGGTCGTTAGGACAGCTATCGTTGTCATCGTGCGTCATGCATTGTTATCCAGGCTATCTAGATAACGCTCGGCATCTAAAGCCGCCATACAACCGGTGCCTGCCGAAGTGACCGCTTGTCGGTAAACATGATCCATGACATCACCGGCCGCAAAAACGCCAGCCACGCTACTCATCGTTGCATCGCCGTTGCTACCACCGATGACTTTTATATAGCCGCCTTCCATATCCAGCTGTCCTTCAAAGATATCAGTGTTGGGCTTATGTCCTATGGCAATGAAAACACCTGTGACTTTTAGTTCGGTAATTTTATCGTCGGGGTGAGTTTTAATTTTAATACCAGACACGCTGTCACCATCGCCTAAGACCTCGTCAAGTTCCGAATCCCATTGGATAAAGATATTGGCTTTGTCAAAAATTTTCTGCTGCAGTATCTTATCGGCACGTAATTTGTCACGCCGATGTATCAGAGTAACATGCTGTGCAATGTTCGATAAATACAGTGCTTCTTCGACCGCAGTGTTGCCGCCGCCAATGACCGCTACTTTTTGGTCTTTGTAAAAAAAACCATCGCAGGTAGCGCACGCCGATACTCCTTTACCTTTGTAGTGTTGTTCGGATGCCAAGCCTAGATATTGCGCCGAAGCACCTGTTGAAATAATCAATGCATCGCAACTGTAGTGATTTCCCATTTCACTTTTTAACTGCAGAGGTCTAGTTTTAAGATTGACTTCACTAATTTGATCTAAAACAATAGGATTGTCGTAACGCTTTGCGTGTGCCAGCATCTGTTCCATCAACTCGGGACCTTGCAAGTCGTCTTTGCCACCCGGCCAATTATCCACCTCAGTGGTCGTCATCAATTGTCCGCCTTGCTCTAATCCAGTAATAAGTAGAGGTTTTAAGTTCGCACGCGAAGCATAAACTGCGGCGGTATAACCTGCTGGTCCAGAACCTAATATAATCAAACGTGCATACTGTGCTGTAGTATCGGAAACCATTTTTATAGCTAATGATATATTTAAGTATATTTTATTATACTGAATAATATGCAAATATCGGAGAGATAATGGCAATCAGCAGATACAAAATAATAATATCGGCTTTCATCTGTTTATGCACAGCGATTAGTGCCGATGAAATTATCGTTGTAGATGATTGGCAGCGAGAGGTTTTACTCGATCGTCCGGCACACCGTATTATCACATTGGCACCACATCTCGGCGAGTTGGTCTATACGGCTGGCGGTGGTGATTTTTTGCTCGGCGTATCAGAGCATTCCGATTATCCTCCGCAGATACGTAAATTGCCGATAGTTGCCGACTATCGTACTTTCAATCAAGAATTACTAGTCAAACTCGCACCCGATTTAATTTTAGTTTGGGGTGTCATGTTAAAGCAGCCGGTGTTTCAACGATTGATTTCTACCGGTTATAGCTTTTATATTTCCGAACCACAAGATTTTGCCGACATCGCCAAAACTTTGGAAGATATAGGTGTATTGATAGGGCAACCGCAAACGGCATGGAGGCGCGCCGAACAATTTAGGCAAACCATAGCATCGCTGCGGCGTGAGCAGCAGGCCACGCACCGAACAGCCTATTTATTATGGTTAAAGCCTACGCTTAGCATCAATCGCACAAGTTGGATATCAAAAGCAATTAGTCTGTGCGGAGGCATCAATATCTACGCCGATTTAGAGCCGCAGGTTGTGCGGCTTGGTAGGGAAGCTCTATTACTTTCCAAGCCTGACTATATCATTCATAGTCTTGAGTCGGGTGTAGATCAGGCGGCGATTATCAGTTTATTCGGTGACAACATACCGACTCATTATGTAGATGCCGATTTAATACAACGTCCGTCGCTGCGGATCGTTCAGGGGGTTGAAAAAATTTGCCGCATTTACAATCCGTAATTTATAGCGACCACCTCTCTATTCGTCAAATACTACTAGGCTGGTCAATGTCAAAGTTGTTTTAACTTTTTCGTCGCTCAGTTTTACTATTTTTAATGGCAAATAATTGTGTTCGGGGCTGAGCCAATATATTTGATCGGGTATTTCATCTTTGTATCGCACGACGCGGATGGTTTTGAAAGTTCCCAGTCTGGTTTTAATGGTTTGGTCGGCTTTTTTAACAAATCGCCTTTCTTTCAATCGTCCATCCGAGAGCAATGTATAGTCTTGTTCAAAATCGGCACCTAAACTGTTAATAATATCTTCTCTGAGTTTGAGCTGAAATGTATTTTCGTCGACCGTGTTTTTGCTGATAGCCAAATCGTATTGCTGTCCTTTATATAGCACACTAGCCTTATAGTTTTTCCAATCAAAGCGATATAGTTGCTTTTTGTTTTTATCGGGTACTTCTTTTTCGTAGACTATCGGTAGCCAGTACTTGCCAAGTCTGATTATTTTGCTATAGCTATAAGCCTTGATATTGAGTAGCTTGCCCAATCCCGCCGGAGTTACTTTGCTTTGGTACAATAATTTATTATCTTCGCGTTTAACGGTGACGGTCATCTCAGCGCCGGTTATATTAGGAATGCCGATTTTATAGGTCGCCTTAAACGGTGACAATTCTTCACCTAAGCTGTCACCGACAACTATGCTACATAATAGTAACAAGAAAATATATTTTGCAGTTAGTGTGTTAACTTTTACAGAGATTATCAAAAATTTATCACTAATCAGTTCGCTACGATTATTGTACCTACTGTTAGCCGCCGATTATTCAGATATATTATATACAACTTTATTATAATAATAGAACAGCTTGTATGTTTTAAGTGAAAAATAGCTTTACATCTCACACTAGCTGATACTGAGGGATACAATTGTTAAGGTTTTAATGGTCTAGAAATAATGCGTTATTGGGATATAGTCAAAAGTGTACTGGCGAGTTTTCTCGGAGTACAGAGCGATAAAAATAGGAAACGCGATTTTCAACAAGGCAAAGCATCGCATTTTATCGTTGTCGGGATTGTGATGACAATATTATTCATCGTTTTACTGTGGGGCATTGTGCAATTTGTGCTTTATATGTCAGGCCTATGATGCACTAGTCCAATCGTGATATTCATCCCATGTGGGACGACGGCACAGACCCGCATAGTCGCAGTACTTGCATACATTTTGTTTGTTGCCCCAGGCACTCAACGGCTGTTGGGCATCGTAATCGCATTTGATATCTAGCATCCGTTGCTGGTTTTTATCACGGTATTCGATGAGACTATCTCCATCAATCTCGCGTTGCTCTCCTCTATTTTTCGCTCCCAAACCCAGATAAATCGCTGTTTTAATATTGTCGTCGAGCAACGCATAGCTTAAAAGTTGTATGTGTTCGCCGGTTTGTATATCTTTCTTGCGAACTAAAGATCCAGTTTTATAATCTATTAATACAACGCCGTTATCGGTTTGTAGCATTAAATCGGCGAAGCCCATCAGGTACAAGTTTTGAGCTAATTCTTTACCCAGTTCCACTTCGGTTTGTGTGGCTAATATAGCCTGTGCTTGTTGTAGTTGTATCATCCAATCTATGTAGTATGTTATTGAATCCTGTGCATCGTTCAGCCAAAGATAGTTTGCATAGTTGTTGGATGCCGATTTCTTAAATTGTGTATGTAGTATTTGGTGTGCCTCATCAACTATTGCCTTACGGCGTTCGGCAAGCCAAATCGGCAGTTTGTACAAATCGTCCAACCGTTGATGCAGTTTCTGCAAACACTCGTGCAGATAAGTACCGTAGTTCGTCGCTTCCCAATAGTCAGAGACTTTAGGGCGGCTGCGAATTTTTAACAGATAGCGAGCATAAAAACGATATGGACAATCTATGATATTTTGATAAGCGTTGACACTGATTTTCTTCGGCCATAGTTGTGGAGATGGAATGGGTTTTGCAATGCTTTGAATTTGCGCCCTGATGCCTTGTTCAGTACCTAAGTTCAATGCTGAACATTGCTTTGCCGTATTGCGTAGTTCGTAGTCGGTGATATCACCATAGGCGATTTTATGAAAATGATGTATCGCACTCAGCCAAGCCGACGGCATCAGTTTTCTATTATTCGCATATTGCTGGCAACTTAGCAGTAAATGTTCGGCACTCTCCAATAAGGTCCTGAACAACAGGAATTGCTTCCCTACTGACTGCTCGTAGGTTTCGAGATCTAGTTCACGGCGAATGTTTTCGTTGATTAAGCCACTGCGTGGTTGGGAAGGCAGGTGTCTATGATCCAGCGCAACGATTGCGAGAGCATCAAACTGCATCAGTTCGGCCTGTTCAGGGTTCATTAGAAATACGCCTTGATCCGGAAAGACGGGTCTAAAGTTACTATTTTCTAAATGATGTAATATCAGGTTGCGCCAAATATTAAAATGAGCTTGTTCTTTCTCCATTTTGACTGCCTGATATATTTTTTGTAACTCGGAGATCAATTTTTTACCGGCACTATCGGCGGCCAGTTTTTCATACATACCAAGTTTTTTCATCGCCTTGAATAGACATTCAAAATAGTCGCTATGAGGATGCTCTTTCCGGTCTCGGAATTTTTCTATCGAGCTTAGAGCATTGATGATTTTTTCGCAAAGTTCAATTGATGAAGGGTTGTCACGAAGAACTTTCTTTAATTGCTCGACGGTTTTATTGATAGAACGATGCTGGATTTGGTGGCGACCTATCAGATATTCGATATGGTCGGCTACTTTAACCGCATCTTCATGCGCAATATCTAAGTCGCAAAAAGATGAGCGTAGCAGTGCTAGAAAAGTTTTTATGATGGGTGTGTCGTCTGCATCGTTTAGCATATGCATCAAAGCAGTGGCGCTACTGGTGGTAGAAAGCTCCCAACCGGAATAATCTATCAGCGGAATATTGCGCTTTTCAAAGATAGCTCTGATGCGCCTGCTTAAACGGCGATCTAAGCTCACCAGTGCGATGCTTTGGTGTCGATGTTCCAACCAACGGCGCACGGCAATATATATCCCCCAAGCGTGTTCTTCAATGGTCATAGGGAAAAACAACCGCACCCTGCCGGCTAAGGGGCTGGTGGTGCACTCCTTAGCAAACTGCCGGGCGCGTTCCGCAAAAGGGATACTTTTATATACCAATGAATCACCACTGGAAAACACGCGATCTAGAAAACGACTGTAATCGGTTCCGCTATCCGCAAATACATCTGGATCTACGGCTTTTTTTGTTAACTGAGCTAAGGTCTCACGCAACGGGTGACAAGCAACCGGAATGGGCGCCGTGTTTGCTTTGGCAATCCAGGTTAAACGCCCTTTTGTGTATAGATTGCTAGCCCATCTTTCAAAGCACGGCGATAGATTCTTCATCCCACATAAATATACTTGCTCGTGTTGCGCCGTATAGGTGTCTGTGACGAGCATCTTGTACCAAGCAAAGAGCGGATAATTTTTTTCGTCGTATAAGTCTTTCCAAGTATGCCATAACGCAACCAGCATACGGGTGTCGTCTCGCCATACCGTATCCAGTGCTGCGATATTTTTTTCAAAGTCGTAGTCGGCTTGTTCTGCAACATAAGCGTTTTCGCTGATGTTGTTGAAAACTGATATTATTTCGTCAGCCAACCGCCATCTATCAGCGTGTGGAAATAAATCCTTATATTGATGAAGTGCGATTGCTAAACTCAGTTTGGCAGATAGACTTTTTGTATTTTTGTTATCTGCCTCATAGCGTTCGAAAAAAAGCTGGCGCGGTGTTGTGATAGTTGGCGGAATGAGCGCATGGCATCCTAGTCGCTGCGCGCTATCCAACAAAGATTTACGCAGTGCTATGAATTGTGCTCTGATGTGTGCGGTCGCCTCAGGGACGAAGATGATTGCGTTTGATAAATCAGGCAGTTGTTCAGCTAAATCCGCTACTACCTTGTCGGCACAAAATGCTGTAAGATCCTTGTCAAAAGGCAGAATGTGTACCGGCACCCTAGTACTCAAGCAAGCTAAGCTTGTCGGGCTTATCCCTCCATTCGTCGGCGTCCGACGGAGCTTCTTTCTTAACCGTTATTACCGGCCATTTTTGACAAAGCTCATTGTTCAATTCGAGGAATTTCTTTTGCTCTTCTTCTAGATCGTCTTCGGACAAAATGGCATCTATCGGACATTCGGGCTCACACAGCGAGCAGTCAATACATTCCTCCGGGTCTATCACTAGGAAGTTAGGTCCCTCGTGAAAACAATCCACTGGGCATACTTCCACACAATCGGTATATTTACACTTGATGCAATTTTCCGTAACTACGAAAGTCATATAGAAATCCTCCCTTAAACAGACTTATTGTATCTTATCATCGCATATTTTTTAGGTATAAGTAAATGTGGAGCAACGCGATATAATACTCTGATGTTCGGGGTATAGCGCAGTCTGGTAGCGCGCCTGCTTTGGGAGCAGGAAGTCAGAGGTTCAAATCCTCTTACCCCGACCACTTATGTAAAGGTATTTGCAATGTCTAGCCATAACTAATAGCATTGCGTGTACTTTATATAATAGTGAAACAATTTCGGGTAGGCGCCTGTAGCTCATCTGGATAGAGCATCGGCCTTCTAAGCCGAGGGTAGCAGGTTCGAATCCTGCCAGGCGCGCCATAGAAAACTGCCACCGTTTATGCCGATCGGTTACAATAAGTTCAGGCGTGGTGGGCGTAGCTCAGTTGGTAGAGCACAGGATTGTGGCTCCTGAGGTCGTGGGTTCGATCCCCATCGTCCACCCCATATTTACCTGACTTGGCTTAGCGAAAAGTTATATCCAGTTGTTTCTTTTTTGCACAACGAGTTCGATGTTTCCCTACATTTTTATTGTTTGCTTTTCTTTCCTTGAATGTTTCGTATACGCAATGGAGTTGTTTTTCCTTTTCTATTTTATCCAGTTCGCTTTGTGCATTTTTAAGCCTATCTTTAGACATATCTAAATATGCTTTGCCTATTTCAATGCCCAGATAATCAAAGCCCAGTAAAGTCGCGGCTACGGCTGTGGTACCGCTGCCTATATACGGATCAAGCACAAGCCCACCGGTTTTTTCATCCAGTAGCGACAGAATAATGCGGGTGGGTAACCACAATGGGAACGGTGCCGGATGTGCATTTTTGCCTTCAGGCATCGCCCGCCATAGAGATGTTAGCTTTGCATCCCTAGACGCCAGTTCCCGCCCCTTCTTGTTGTTGTCAATTGGTTTGTAGAGCCAATAAACTCTCTCATCTACCTGCCAAAATCTCCAGCCTCTGATATTGCCGGCAATCACCCTGTCCCAAATTATCTCCTGCTTGATAGTCCAGTTTGTTTTTCTCAGCCAATCCATCGGGTGAAACATCTCGCCATCTTCCCATCTTATTTTGTGGTTGTAGAAAAAAGAACCACCAGCTTTGGTAACCCGATAAATATCGTTCAATACCGCAATCTGATTATCTTGATACTCACCTTCGGGCAACTTGTCGCGGTATTCACAATAAACCACATTTTTGACGAGCCACCCCTTGTGTTTTTCCTGTTTGTTGTAAGGCGGCGATGTAATGCCCAAGTCGACAACCTCGTCGGGAATTGACTGTAACACAGTGCGTGCATCACCAGGCAGTATCTTGTTTCTATATTGACTGTCTTTAAGCATCATCTTGTATGTTCTTGTGTAGGTAATCGTAAAGTTTGATAGCTATGAGGTGGCGATGGCTTTCTAATTCACTGAAATTGACAAAAACAGACACCTCTAACTCAGAATATTTTAATCTTTTGAGAAATTATATATTCAAGTATGCACTAAATCAAAGGTAGGTAGAAGGATCGGCACTAGAAAGTTTTAGTCACAGAATTTGATAAGTGAGGATATGTAAGTAATTGTATAATCTCTTTATTTTCATAAAAACCTAACTAAGGAGATTACA
>JACONC010000013.1 GCA_014323925.1 Chromatiales bacterium
ACTACTCCTTCTTTTGCTAGCCGCTCTAGATTAGGCATTTTAATTACTGGCCTGGCTCCATAAACGCTAAGCAGAGCTTTGCCCAAATCATCAGCCATAATGAAGATAATATTGGGTTTAGTAGGCGGCGATATTTCTGCGTTTGTATGACTCCAAAATAATTGAGGGAGAATAAGGAGGAAGGTTATACTTAATTTTAGGATTGTTTTTTTCATATGGTGTATTTTCAATAGCATATTATCCATCCTGAGCGGATAGTCAGATCAAGCGGCTGTTATGGTGATTTGAAATATGGTGTAGTATATTGATACTAATTAAATTTTGCAACGCCTTTCATCCCTATAATCAGCTGCTCTTGGGATTGAAATTTGAGGATAGCTTTGATGCTTTGGTCTAGCGGATCGGCCTCTTCGGCCAACTCTACGAGATCGGCAGGGTGGCTGTTTCCCATTATTTCAATCTCTGCTTGGGCACCAATGGCTAGCTGCGGTAGCCAGTCCAACGGCACGAATACTCTAAAATGCAACGCATCGTCGTCGGTTATTTCCAAAATGGGTGTTAGTCTATCAGTAGTTTCGTATTCACCTATTAATATTTTAATAACTCGCCCGCTAAAAGGAGCGAATAGTCGGCAGGATTTGATGCGTTCTCTTAGGTGGTTGAGTTTTGTTAGTGCAAGTTCGGTTTTTAGTTTGAATAACTCTAAATTTTGATGCGCTGTCGGTAGCTCTTCGGCTTTGTGTTGTGCAGCTTGATAATCGTACTTTGCAACTTCGTGCGAGAGCCGCGCTTCTTCAAGGGCAGCTCGTTCTATAGAACAATCAAACTCTATCAACAAATCATTTTTGTTAAATCGTTGGCCCGCTTTAATATGTAATTTAGAGACCGTGGCATCAATACGACTGTTGATTCTAGTACGGTTCCGGGCTATCACTATACCGCGCCGTTGGCGACTCTCCAAGGTGCTGTCAGTTTGCGCGGCGTTATTATCAATGCCAGTTTCGGATGTTTTAGAATCTTTACTTTTTGATGTTGCCGCGTTTTGCGTTGGTTCGCTAGAGTGTGCGTCGGCGTATTGATAGGCTACTGAGGGTGCAATGATTGCAGGAGTGAAAAATATCGACGAATCTTGCGCTTGTGCTTGATAGCAAATGCTACATAACAAGGTTATACCAAGTAAGCATATACGCATCTCTCAACTAAGGCTACAATTAGTAAAAATCAATCGGACAGTTTTAGTGCTATAAATAACGGATTTTCATTATCCCTTATTACCAACAATGCGTTGAATCGATCTTCCGGAAGTTTATCAACGATATCCTTAAATTGTGTAACGGTTTCAAAGTGTTGGTTGTTTAGCATAATAAGAATATCCCCTTTTTGTACCCCGGCTTGCTTAGCGGCGCCGTCTTGAATATTTTCAACGATTAAGCCACCTTGCTTAAGGTTTGGTTTTTTACGCTGCTTGGCACTCAGTTCGTTTAGTGTCATGCCGAGTACTTCAGCCTGTTTTGAGTTTTCTCCGCCAGCGGCTGCAATAGTACTAGGCGACGGCAATTGCATGATAATGACCTCTATGTCAATTATATCGTTGCCGCGTAATACTTCTACGATGGCTTTGTTGCCAGCCATAACGCTACCGACCAGCGGCGGTAACATAGACGAATAAGCAATTTCGATATTGTTGAAACGCAGGATGATGTCGCCCACTTCTATACCAGCTTTTTCTGCCGGGCTATCTTTGACAACTTGGCTGACCAACGCACCCGTGGGTTTGTCGAGGTTGAAAGACTTTGACAAATCACCAGTAATCTCTTGTATATAGACACCTAACCAGCCGCGTGCGACTGCCCCAGTCTCTTTGATCTGATCAACGATATCAAGTACAAGATCTATTGGTATGGCGAAAGACAGACCGGAGTAGCTACCGGTGCGGCTGTAGATCTGGGAATTGATACCGACGACCTCTCCAGCCAGGTTAAATAGCGGACCGCCTGAACTACCCGGATTAATGGCCACATCAGTTTGTAGAAATGGTACATAATTGCTGTCCGGCAAGCTACGACCTTTAGCGCTGACGATACCGGCAGTGACCGTATAATCAAAGCCAAAAGGTGTACCAATTGCTAGCACCCACTGCCCGACTTTCAGTGCCTGCGATGAACCTATCTTAACTGTCGGTAAGTTGTCACCGTCTATTTTCAAGAGAACGATATCGCTGATTTTGTCGAAGCCTATCACTTCAGCGGTCATTTCCCGACGGTCGTTGAGTTTGACGATAATTTGTTCGGCACCTTCGACGACATGATAATTGCTAATAACCTCGCCGTCTGCACTAATAATAAAACCCGAACCTACCGAATTCATATGTGGTGGCAACGGTACTTCCCTAGGTGGCATAAATTCTTCAATAAAGTCCTCCCACGGAATACCGTGCGGAAAATCATTCTTAGGTGGCGCATCCTTTGGCTTGTTGGGCTCCGCTTTCTTAACTTTTTTTACAATGCTGATGTTGACGACTGCTGGTGCCGTTTTTTCAGCAAGTTCAGAAAAATCTGGTAACGCAGTTTGACTGCTAGCGGAAGTGCAGAGCACTGTGGCGATGAGTAAGTATAGGTATTTAATCAACGGATTACATTAATGTTGGTGGTGATAGAACGAAGCTGTTTTTTGGTAATTAAATAAGATAGGACAAGGCTACTGGTTGCCACTGTTATGGTTAACCATTCTGTGCCAGAGAGCAGATGCGTAAGCACCGCGCTACTCATGAATACAGCAATCGGAAGTGCATAACAGCTAGCAGCTATTTTTAGCAGGACGCTGGATTGAACGACTAGCCGAACTCGCTCACCGGCGGCTAAAGGATGCCTGGCTGGCAGTTGCCAAGTATCGCGCGGAGGTGAAAAAATAGCACCGAAATTATACAGCGCACATCCGCTTTTTTTATTGTCACTGCAGCTTTCACACCCACCACCGTCGATGTCTAAGCGTACTGTTGCAATACCATTTTCGTAATTCACTACGGTGGCTGGCTTGTCTATACAAAATTGCTTGTTTGAGTTGTTTGGCATCAATCACATATCCGAGTTTTTTTGTATAAAGTGTTCTCTGTAATGTCTTAGTTCCATTATTGATCCATAAATGTCTTGCATCGCACGATGGCTAGTAGCCGTATCACTTTTATAAACATCATCGGGCGACCAACGAGCAGCTAGTTCTTTGAGCGTACTGACATCTAAGTTTCGATAGTGAAAAAATGCTTCAAGTTCCGGCATCAGTCGCGCAAGAAAGCGACGGTCTTGGCAGATACTGTTGCCGCACATAGGCGAGGCTTTGGCAACAACATATTGTTTTAGAAAATTAAGCGTTTGTGTTTCGGCTTCGGCATTATCTGTGTTGCTTTGCCTGACCTCGTCTATCAAGCCTGATGCAGAGTGGTGTTTTTTATTCCACTGGTCCATTTGCTCAAGGATATCGTCGGGTTGGTAAATCACCAATGTCGGGCCTTCTTTGATTATTTCGAGTTCTTTATTCGTCACTATCGTTGCAATTTCTAAAACATAATCCGTCGAACAATCTAAACCCGTCATTTCTAGGTCTATCCAAATTAGGTTAAACTTATCAACCGCCATAGCAATTTATTATAAATGAAAAAGTAATGATTAAAACAGTAATTTATACGATTATACACTTGACCTTGAGTCCGTCCTTTGCTGACAATGGCGATATGCCGTTGCATTATAAAGCCAATTGTGTTGCCTGCCACGAGCAAATGGTGAGTGGAAATGCCGAGGTATTGTATACGCGCAAAGATCGTCTTGCCAAAAATTATCAGCAATTAGAACAACGGGTATATTACTGCCAAGAACAATTGGCACTAGACTGGAATGAAACACAAATCCGCACCGTTGTAGAGTATCTGGCAAAGACTTATTACGACTACCCTATACCTTGAGCCTTTTCAAGATGGCATATTTCTATCAGGCCATCATCATCATTTGTAATCATTATCATAGATGGTTTTTCTAATCTTCAACGCATAATCAAGCACCGGCATTAGTGGGTCTCAATGGTCGCGTTGTCGCTCCTTGGGCACCGTTATGATGACGACCTTAACCTAATACGCGTAAGTATTCCTCAGGACTGACGATGCCTTGATCTAGCAGAGCCAGGCCTGCTTGTTGTAAGGTTGTGGTATAGCGCGTTTTAAGTTGTCGATCCGCTTCGCTGGGTGAAGCAGTGTAGTTTGCCACGACATGTCCGAGTTCGTCATCCATAGCCATCATTTCGTATATCGCTTGGCGACCGCAAAAACCGGTATAGCGACAGTGTTTACAGCCGCTACCGTAGTAAAACTGCGCAATCCTTTTACTGTTAATTTCGGCTACTAGATTATGCGGTGCCGATACACACGCTGTTTTACAATGCTGGCAAATTTTTCTAAGCAGACGTTGACACACAACGAGATTGAGTGCCGCGCCGATCAGATAAGCTGGCAACCCGATATTGATCAGACGAGCGATAGTGCCGGTGATATTGCGAGTGTGTAGGGTGCTCATCACTAAATGCCCAGTCAGCGCCGCTTTAACCGCTATATCGGCGGTTTCGTAGTCGCGTATTTCACCAACCAGCATGACCTCAGGGTCTTGCCGCAGAAATGCGCGCAAAGCATGCGCAAAATCAAGGCCTATGGTCTCCTTCACCTCTACCTGATTGACTCCGTCTATTTTATATTCAACCGGATCTTCAATAGTGAGTATATTGATATCCGGTTGATTAATTTCGTGTATGCCGGCATACAAGGTAGTCGTTTTCCCGCTACCAGTAGGGCCGGTGACCAGTAGCATGCCTTGATTGCTTTTCAGCGTTTTTTTCATCAAGTTTAGATCTTCTTCGCGCATACCCAAAGACGCAAGGCGTGGGATAAAGCCGCCGCTATCAAGCAACCTCAGTACTACCCGCTCGCCGGATATCAAAGGAATTACCGAGACACGAATATCAACCGTCCGGTTATCGTGGTCAAAGGAGAAGCGGCCGTCCTGCGGTAGCCTATGCTCAGCGATATCGCTCCCGGCAAGCAATTTTATCCTCGACACGATGCCTATATAATTGTCTTGCATAAACTCATCGCTCTCCACTTCTTGTAGTACACCGTCTAAGCGATAGCGCAATCGGTTGCTGGTTTCGTATCGCTCTATATGTATGTCGCTGGCGTTATAGCTCAACGCTTGACGAAGCATCGCCTCGACAAAATAAATGACCTCGCTGTGGCCGTCTAATTTCAACTTTGTAGTCATACGATTTGTGGTGCGATGAAGACCATTAACTCTTTGACATCGCCTTCGCGTCTTCGGTGCTGTAACCATTTGCCAATCAATGGCAGATGGGTGATAAAAGGCAGGCCTTGGTAAGCCCGTACTTGCTCATTGAGATAAATACCGCCTATCACCACCACATCACCACTGCGTACTAGCAAACGACTGGTCAACTCGCGCCGTGTAATCGGAGGGTTTTGCAAACGGGTGTCTACGGTGTCTTTATTAATTGCCAGGTCTAGCATCAAGTGCTGCTCGTTGACGATACTCGGAGTAACTGCGAGCTTGAGTCCGGCCTGCTTGAATTCAGTCTGCGTGCCATTGTCGGAGATCGTCTGATAGGGGACTTCGCTACCTTCAAAAATCATCGCTGATTGATTATCCAATGTGAATATTTTTGGATTTGATATCAAGCGACTTTTACCGGCTTTTTCCAACGCGCTAAGTTCAACGCGTATGCGCGCACTACCGAAGGTTAAACCCAATCCACCGCTACCGTTCGCTACTGGTAAATTAAGATAAGGACCGTTGATATTATCGGTTGCGAATAGCCCGTTTCGTTGCTTACCTAATCGAGCTCCTAAGGCGCGGGTAAAATCATCACCGGCCTCGACGATAAAGGCTTCTATCATTACTTGTCGTTGCGGAACATCTATCGTTGCAATGAGCGCCGCTGCTAATTCCATAGTTTGTTTGTCGCCTTGCACTATTAGCGAGTGACTACTTTTATCGCTGACCACCGAACTTTGTGCGCTGGTATCAACACCGTCGTTATTACCTTTTTTTCGTTGTTCGCCCAATATAGATTTCAGTAAGGTTGCTATTTTATCGGCGTCGGCGTGGCGTAATCTGAACAATTCAACACGGCTTTGTTTGGCAAATATTGCGTTGTTTCGCCGACCTGCATTTTGCATCTCGGCAGTAGCTTTATAAAGACGAATTAACCTTTTATCTGGTTGCTCGTCTACTACTAAGCCTTGCAGTTCTGCGATAGTATGCAAGGCTTCTCGCCAACCGACTCGATTAAGCCGTTGATTGACGACGCTATCAACATCGCCAGCAATAACGATGTTGTAGCCGATTAAATCGGACATTGCCGAACTAAAAATACGCAGTGGCACATTGGTCATCCTAAGGCTGATAGGAGGAGACTCTATAACTGTGTTCTGCGGCTGTGGTGTCGCCGAACTTTCACCCAGTAACCTGATGCGCCGTTGACTGAGTGCAGCAATTGGTAGCGGCGGTGACTGTTGAGCGCTCGACTGTCGCTGTTCAATGAACGCCTGTTCGTCTATTAAGCGTTGGGCAGAGGATACTGCAGGTTTTTCAAAATAAGCACAAGCCGAGATTAGCGCGACCACAATTATCACAACCGTCATTAATGACACGATTTTCATTCCAACACGGGTAGCCAAAGCAAGGTGCCCTGCATCTCTACTTGTATCCCTTGAGTAGTGATTTTATGCACTACGGCTTGTTCTTGTCCCAACTGTGCGGGTACGCGCAATTTGTGCCAGGTGTTGCGTGGTGTGTAAACGATGGCAATCGCATTATCCTCGGTGATGACGACACCGTGTACGACATATAGAGCGAGTGGATAAGTGGTGAGTGGATCTATAGATTGCGTTTGCAGTGTCGGTTGTAGTTCACGATGGTTGTTAGCACGGAAATGATTTTGTGTCGGCATCTCATCCGCAGCGTTGGCGATAGAACACAGCAAGATCAGGCAAGGTAAATATAAGGCTAGATAACACGCTAGCAGGGCGGTGATGTATCGATTCCACGCGACCGCATAGCCCTTAAGATTATTGATTATGCGACACACAGCGAAACCTCTACAATGCAACATCTATCGGTCTATATATATTGAGGTCGACGACTATATTCAGTTTTAGGTTTTCTTCGGCTGATAAATGTTCTTGTATCGTTTGTAGCAAAGGTTGCTGTTGCCGAACAGCTTTTCTAAACTCCAAGTAATCAGGAAAATAGCCTCTTAACTGCCACGACAAATGATCTATTGTGAAGTGGTCTGCGAGATGCGGTGATATGGGTTGCTCGCTTAGAGTGTCCATAGCAACTATCGTTAACCTATGCTTATGCGCCAAGCGGTGTAAGTCTAAGGAATTGTATTGCTTGGCTGTTGCATCGTGTCCGAATGCCGACGAAATATCGGCCTCTAGGCCTAACAATGCTGTATGACTATTTTTATATCGCTGCTTTAATTGTTCAAGCTGTTGGCTTAATGAAGGAATAGAGACCAGCTGTGCCTTACCTTTACTATATGCGGTCATCGTTGGATAGACGGATAACGCGAAGTAGGCCGCAGGCATGACCAACAAAAAGGCCATAGACACACAGACTAAAAACTCATATAGAGTGCTTGGGTTATGTAATTTGTCGCTGTTTAGATTATTTAATACATTGATACGGTTGTGGTTATCACCGTTATTATCGCTAGTGGTCAAAGCAGTGTCTGTCGTCATTCATCTACTCCATTGCCGAACTTGCAGACTAGGGTAAATTGCATCGTATCGGTAGATTGATTTTGCACGCTACGACTACTGCTAATCACCACTTCGCTTATCGCGTCTAGTTGTTTGATGCGCTCGACAAAGCGAATGATTTCGCCGTAATCTTGTGCGCCGGCAATAATCAAACAAGAACTTAACCATTGACAGTCAATGCTCTGTATTTTTACAGACTGCGGAATTAGAGCGCCCAAGCGCGACCATAGATCAGTAGTCATACGATGCTGCTCAGATAAAAACTGCAGATGTGTATGCATTTGCCGTAGATGTTCGCTGCGTCGCTTTATTGCGTTCAGTTTATTTTCGTATGCGTGATATTGCGACGATAGCTGCGTATGATATTGCAGCTGCGATTGTTGTCCGATGTTTAATTTCTCTAGATGTTGATGATAAAAGAACAACAGCATGCAGATAATCGTTGCAAGTATCCAACATGCGGCACTCTTATAATATGCGTTGTTATGGTTATATATAAAGTTTGCTTGGTACCTAAACAGAGTGGTATCCGCAGCTAGCCAACGGGCGAGAGCAATCACCGACGACATGGTATCGGGGATATTTTGTAGCTTGCAGTTAGATTTAATGTCGGCGTGGATAGCCAAAGGTTTTACTGCTATATTGCTGAGCGCGGTATGTAATAGGGTTGCGGCGTGACTGCTTGCTTTACCGACTATGTACAAGGCTTTTGCATCTCCCTTCTCACTCCGAATATATTCCTGCAGAGACTCGACTAAATACTGCTGAACGGCACTGTCGGGTGCAAATTTGTTATCAAATCCGGCCAACAAATTACGATAGTTGTCATCAGCCAACATCGTGCGATACGAGAAAACATTTTGCCCTATAGATGAAACAGATACATTATCTTCGCTAAAAACTAATAGGTGGTGCGCAGTGCTACGATGATAGCATCCGTAATATATTAACGACGAGAGTGTCAACGCATAGAGTGATAACTGAGTACCAGCAAACACCGACTGATAGAAAGCAATATCGCGCTTAGCCACAGCCATCAGATAAAGAGACAAGCGATAGTGCTTTTTATCGTTTACCGTCATCAACCAAGCATAGCTGTGCGTATCACTGCCGACCGTTAAGTGCTTATACCAAAAATGTCGACTAGACAACATACGCTGTAACGCTCGCCGCCGCATCAAAGGTAACGCGATGCATTTAGATTTACTACGCGTCACTGGCAACACGGTAATACACTTGCTGGCTTGGATATTGTTGCGCGTGCATAAATCATTCAAAACATCGCTACATTCCTTAGGATGTTTATACAAGTCATCAAAATTGTCATAACACAACTGCGTTTGTGCGACTGCCGTCAGCTGCAATGCTCCCTTGCGGCGTAGTATCTGCGCAATCCGTACCGCCGACGGAGATATTTCCACTCCGATACTGCTTCCATAGATATTCATAAATCACCTATGTGCAGTTTATCGCTAGGAATTATCAGCTTGAAGGATGCGGCGACCGAACGCCCTAAATAACTGACGAACTGTCAAAGACAATGAAAAATAAGGGCTCTAGCAACCAATACCGAGGGTGGGACTCGAACCCACACGGGTTTAACCCCACTGGATTTTGAGTCCAGCGCGTCTACCTGTTTCGCCACCTCGGCAACGAGGCTACATTATAAACTGAATGTTGCTAGATACCTATGGAACTAATAGCAACCTTCGCTATCTGCTGTTAGATACTTAACACGAGCTTATCGGAAAAACTCTCTTAAGCAGTGACTCAAATTTTGCGGGCTAGGTTACTATCACTTGAATTATCAGACTCCAATTTGAATCTAAATATACCTGTCTTAAATGATACGAAACCATACATATAAAACCTCAGTAATGCCGCATGGCTCGTGGTATACTTGCGCTTTCCGCTATTATGAAAAGCAACCATGCTAGACCCTAAATTATTGCGCAATCAAACCGAAATGGTTTTTCAGGAATTAGCGCGCCGTGGTCAAGACTGCAATATGAATCATTATCTAGATTTGGAGCGACAGCGTAAAGCATTGCAGGTGGAATCCGAGACCGCTCAGGCCGAATTAAAAGCACATTCCAGACAAATTGCTCGGCTCAAGGCAAGTGGTATGGAACTCGATTCGGCGCTGCATAAAGCCGATAAGCTCAAATCACATCTCAGCGAATTACAAAAACAGTTGCATACATTGCAGGCACAACTGGAGATTTTCTTGCTGGGGTTGCCTAACCGGCCCAATGCGTCGGTGCCAGACGGCGCTAATGAAGCAGACAACAAGGAAATACGGCGTTGGCAACAACCGCCGGTTTTTGACTTTGAACCTTTAGACCATGTTGATTTAGCCACTCGCCACAGCTGGTTGGATATGGAAGCCGCAGCGGCCATAGCTGGATCGAGGTTTATGGTGCTACACGGTGAGTTGGCCAAATTGCATAGAGCGTTGATAGATTATATGGTTGATTTACATGTGCAGCAGCACGGTTATCGCGAAGTCTATGTGCCTTATATAGTCAATGCCGACACCTTAACAGGCACCGGGCAATTACCTAAGTTTGAGGACGATTTATTTAAGCTACACGGCGATAACAATTTTTATTTAATACCAACTGCCGAGGTGCCAGTTAGCAATCTGTATAAAGATACTATTTTAGAAGCCGATCAATTACCCATGCGTTATGTGTGTCATACGCCATGCTTTCGCTCAGAAGCGGGAGCTTACGGCAAAGATACTCGCGGTTTGATGCGTCAACATCAGTTTGAAAAGGTCGAACTCGTACAGATAGTCAAGAGCGACGATTCATGGGATGCTTTGGAGTCCTTGGTGTCTCACGCCGAAGCCGTATTACAGAGCCTTGAACTGCACTATAGGGTCGTGGTGTTGTGTGGTGGTGATTTGGGTTTTGCTTCCGCCAAAACCTATGATATAGAAGTATGGTTACCCGGTGAGAACCGTTATCGCGAGATTTCGTCTTGTAGCAATATGCTGGATTTTCAAGCCCGGCGCATGAAAACACGGGTGCGTAATGCAACAAATAAGACCGAATATGTACATACCCTAAATGGTTCGGGTTTAGCAGTAGGGCGTACATTGTTGGCGGTGTTGGAGAATCATCAAACGGCCGATGGTTCGGTTGCCATTCCCGCGGCCTTGCAGCCATATATGTCAGGCAAGACTACAATCGGTGTTGAGCAATAGAGATTTATCGCGATAGGGTTGGTTTATCATAGCTAACCTGAAATGTTAAATATAGTTGATCGGGGTGTGCCTCGTGGTCTTCACTATCTTCTTGGTTCAATATCAGACGGCTGAGCTTCAATCGGTAGTCCATTAATTTTGTATAACCGCATAACATCGTTAAAAATTCAGGTTGTCCGATAAATTGCATGGAGATAGTCATATAGTGCAACGACAAGCAGCCATCGTTCAAGCACGATTCAAATAATTCTGGTCCTGCACAGAGATATAATCGGCGGTAACCATGTTTGATTAATTGCGCGGTTAATTTTCCACCTTCAACGCGCCGTTCACCGGCGAACACAACTTTATAGCCGCGTTTTTTCCACATGCCAATGCGCTCTGCATCGCCGCTACGGCTGGTTGCTATCCAAACATCCTGCAGGTCTAAGCCGTCGGGTATTACAAAATCAAGGGTATTGCTACAGATCACGACCAAAGGTTGCACAGACAGGCCGCGCTGTCTTCGCCAATCGGCTAAGTCGGCATACTTTTTAGGTTGTCCGACCCGCAGTATATCGCCCAAACGGCCGCTTGCTAGTGAGCGTAGATAACCGCCATGGATGAGAAGGCAGTCGGCGTGTGCTTGTAACTCTAGAAACAGTCGGAGGTCGGTATCGCAGGTCAGTTGTGGCGGCAATGTCAGGCGATTGTTTTTTGAAATCGCAATACGCCCATCCAGACTAGTTAAGAAATTGGAATAGACGATAGCGGCACCGTTATCAGACAACAGCGGATCTTCTAAGTAGATACCGCGCAGCTGCGGGTATTCCTTATGTTCGGGATAGAGCTGTATTGTGTTCATGTATAATAACCGTCGCACCTGCTATTGGTAAATTATATCTTATCTTACAACGGTGATTCATGACAGAACACGCTATTAAAGTCTTACCATCTCAACTAATTAATCAAATTGCTGCCGGCGAGGTGATAGAACGACCGGTGTCTATCGTTAAGGAATTGGTGGAGAACAGTTTGGATGCCAATGCTGATCAAATCACAATCAAAATAGAACACGGCGGCTTTAAGTCTATAGAGGTCAGTGATAACGGCGACGGTATTGCCGCTGATCAACTGCGGTTGGCATTGTCGCGGCATGCGACCAGTAAAATTTCCAGTTTTGAGGACTTAACAGCTATCACCCAATTCGGGTTCAGAGGAGAGGCGCTGCCTAGCATCGCATCGGTTTCGCACTTGACACTAAGCTCGCAAGTCTCCAGCGAAGAATCGGGTAACCAAATCGTAGTAGATGGGGGTGATGCCACAGTCGGCGAGGTAGTGCCTACCGCCCGCCGTCCGGGCACAACGGTGACAGTCAACGATTTATTCTTCAATGTGCCAGCAAGGCGTAAATTTCTCAAAACTGAACGCACTGAGTTTTCACATATACAACAATTTTTATACCGCATTGCACTGGCTCGCTTCGATGTAGAGTTTATACTCGTACATAATGCGAAGACCGTATTCCATTTTTCTCGCGCCCAGCATCAGACTGATCAGCTAGTGCGGTTACAAAAAATACTCGGCAAAGCTTTTGCCGAACAGAATGTACACTTCTCCGAAAAGATCGATAGTATCGCAGTCTGTGGTTGGCTTGGTTTGCCGACTATCTCTCGCAGCCAGCCCGATATGCAGTATTGCTATGTTAACGGACGGGTGGTGCGGGATAAGACGATTAGCCATGCGGTGCGCCAAGCGTATAACGATGTGCTGTACCAAGAGCGACACCCTTGTTATATTTTGTATTTGGATATCGCCGCCGAGAAGGTCGATGTTAATGTGCATCCAGCGAAGCATGAAGTGCGCTTTCATGATCAAAGATTAGTCCACGATTTCATCCATATTGCAGTCAAACGAGCACTCGCAGAGTTATCGCCGGAGAACACGACCAACTTGGCTGAGCATCAGCGGCAACTGCAAAATGACCGACCTGATTATAAAATTCCACCCACCGCCGCGCAGCCACATTTAAATTTATCTGCAGCTAATCGTAGCAGTGGAGCAATGAGCAGAGATTTTTATAGACAAGTCGCCGAGCATGTTTCACCACCTGTTGAACCAGACCGCAGTCAAGGTGCGGATAAAACAGCCGCTGAATATCCGCTACCGCCGTTGGGTGAGGCAATTTGTCAGGTGCACGGTATTTATATCGTTGCGCAAAATGCCAAGGGACTGGTTTTAGTAGATATGCACGCTGCACACGAGCGCATTACTTACGAGCGTCTCAAAGTGGCGTACCGCGCGCAAAGCGTCCCTTCGCAGCCGTTGTTAGTGCCAGAAACATTGGAGGTGAGCGAGAAAGAAGCCGATCTATGCGAGCACTATGCGCAAACTTTAGCCGAAGTCGGTTTTGGTGTAGAACGCATCGGTTTAGCGAAGTTAAGGATCAGAAGGGTACCGTCGCTACTAAAAAATACTGATTACGGCCAATTATTATCAGATGTGTTAGCCGATTTTATTGAACACGGCACATCACAGCGCATAGAAAGCAATATCAACGAAGTATTATCTACTATGGCGTGTCATGGGTCGGTGCGTGCTAACCGAAAATTGTCCGTTGACGAGATGAATGTGATATTGCGGGATATAGAATCAACTGAACGCAGTGGGCAGTGTAATCACGGTCGCCCGACCTGGCTGCAATTTAGCATAGAGCAGTTAGATAAGCTATTCAAAAGAGGTCAATAAATACCGTATCTGTGACCATGCCGAACCGCGCACGCGATGAACTGATTTGCTTGCTGGGTCCTACAGCCAGTGCCAAGAGTGCGGTTGCGATTGCTATCGCGCAAAAGTTGGAAGTAGAAATTGTCAGCGTAGACTCGGTGTTGATTTATAGGGGTATGGACATAGGCACAGCGAAACCCAACGCACAAATCCGCAGACTTATACCCCACCATCTAATAGACATAGTAGAACCTAACGAGTATTATTCGGCGGCACGATTTAGAACCGACGCACTACAGGCGATAGCACAAATACGACAGCGACGGCATATTCCGCTATTGGTCGGTGGCACGATGTTTTATTTCAATGCATTAGCCTATGGTTTATCACCTATGCCGAGTAGCAACGCGGCTAAGCGTAGCGAGCTTATAAAGAGATATAAGACGACTGAGAATCTATACCGTGCATTGCAGAGCATAGATCCTATAACTGCGGCGGCAATACATCCACACGACAAACAACGGGTACTGAGGGCACTAGGTGTATGCCTAGAGGGTAGGCAGACGATGAGTCACTACCGGACTATGGCGCCGCGAACTGCTTTGACGGTGCCGATACGCTATATTGTGCTTGATTTCGACGATCGTAGTCGCTTGCATCAACGCATAGAACGACGCCTTAACGACATGCTCAAACTAGGTTTATTGGACGAAGTCGCCGGGCTTATGCTAAGAGCTGATTTTGATATCCACAGCCCGGCAATGCGAGCGATTGCATATCGCCAAGCTCAGCATTATCTAATCGGACATTATAGTTATTCCGAAATGGTGCAATTGGTATTAGCTGCCAGTCGTCAATTTGCTAAACGGCAACTAAGCTGGATACGCAGGATGCCGATCACTGCTCGCTATGCGGTTGACACGATAACAGTTGAGCGGCTTGCCGACCAAATTATCAACAACCATCTGCACTAGCGCTACGGTTAGTTCGCTAACATTGCTACGCGTATCGTCGATACGACGGTGGCATGCCACGCAGGTTTTCATAGCCAATGCTATATCGAGGCGCCTCTGCAGTTTTGTATAATACTCTTCCGTCAAAATCCTTGAATGCAACGCTTGAATGCCGAACGCCCTATAATAACCCCAATGAGTAAAGATAATACGATACGCTTAAAACCGCTCTATATTCGTCGTCTTAACGAGCATAACTATCAAATAGATAATGCACAGATTGATGTGATTGAACGATTGCAGTTGATATTGGATAGATTAATGGCAACACCATCTAAGAGAAGCTGGATAAGTCGGTTGACTACTAAAAACCATCATTCTACTGATAAAACTGCATCCAAAGGAGGTCTTTATTTGTGGGGAGGGGTCGGTAGAGGCAAGACCTACATTATTGATTTTTTTTACGAAGTGTTGCCTATAGAGAAAAAACTAAGGCTTCATTACTATGAATTTATGCAACAAGTACATAACGCGCTAAAGGCAGTTGCGAACCATAAAGACCCGCTGAAAATAGTCGCTGCACAGCTAGCGCTTCGCACCCGAGTATTATTCTTGGACGAGTTTTTTGTATCTGACATCACCGATGCAATGATACTGTACGGGTTGCTTGCAGCACTATTTGAATATCAAGTAGTGATAATCACGACATCCAATTTTGCTCCTAAGGAACTTTATAAAGACGGCTTGCAGCGACAACGGTTTTTGCCGGCGATAACTCTAATAGAACAATGCACTGATGTCGTAGAACTGCCGCCAGGCGTTGATTACCGAACGCAACATCTAAAAGATTCCGGCAGCTATCATTCGCCGTGTAACCGCCAATCGCAGACGCTAATGAAACAATGCTTTACCAAGCTCGCCACTGGAAATATTAACAGTGGCGGTAGCATAAGCATCAACGACCGTACTATCGAAGCGATCATGCACACCCCCAATGTTGTATGGTTTGATTTTAAGGAGATTTGCCAAACTCCGCGCTCAGTAGCCGACTATATCAGTATTGCACGTCTCTACCACACTGTACTAATATCCAAGGTTCCTGTATTCAACAACCGCGACGATGCTGCTCGTCGCTTTATACAACTGATAGACGAGTTCTATGATAAGAATGTAATACTTGTACTGTCAGCTGCTACACCAGCTAATCGACTTTATGAAGCAGGGCGCTTAGAGTTTGAGTTTAACAGAACCACTAGTCGACTACTTGAAATGCAGAGCCGGACCTATTGGTCTAAAGCGCGTTTAAGCTAGAGGATTTAACTGATTGTGCAGTAGTAAAAACGACATGTGCTGGTATAAAAACATGCGCTGGTATAACACCAGCGATGCGGGCGATGTATATCTATAAGAAAGGCAGAGAGCTTCCTACGGTTTGACAGGCTCTTACGGCGCATTCTCAGTGCCGTTCTTTAATCTCTTCAAGTTCTTTACAATCTATGCATTGGTCGGTTGTCGGTCGCGCTTGTAATCTGTGCACTCCTATCTCAGCCCCACAGGAAATGCAAAATCCGTATGTGCGTTGGTCTATTTTGATGAGTGCTTCGTCTATTTTCTGTAGCAGTTTTCTCTCGCGATCGCGTTCTTTGAGTTGCAGAGTGAATTCTTCCTCTTGGTTTGCTTGATCTATGGTATCTGCGTAGGTGGTAGAGTCGCTTTGTATATAGTCGGCTGTACGATTAGCTTCTTTTATCAGTTCCATCCTACGCGCCATCAGGAGTTCGCGAAAATATGCCAAATGCTGAGGATTCATATATTTTTTGCTTCGCCCTAAACCGACTTTTTTTGCTTTCTTCTTAACGACTTGTTTGGCAACTGCTTTTTTCTTTACGACCTTCTTTTTAAGATAACTTCTAGCAGATCTTTCAGCAGAACTTTTAGCAATACTTCTTTTGGGTGCAGCAGGTTTTTTCTTCGCTGCCAGTCTTTTAGCGGTATGCTTTTTGGTAGCAACCTTCTTATTTGCAGTTTTCTTTTTAGCAGCACTTTTAGCAATACTTCTTTTGGGTGCAGCAGGTTTTTTCTTTGTGGCTAGTTTTTTAGCGGTATGCTTTTTGGTAGCAACCTTCTTATTTGCAGTCTTCTTTTTAGCAGAACTTTTTGCAATACTTCTTTTAGGCGCAGCAGGTTTTTTCTTCGTTGCCAGTTTTTTAGCGGTATGCTTTTTAGCGACAACCTTCTTGGTTGCAGTTTTCTTTTTAACCGAACTTTTTGCTCTAGTGGAATGTTTTTTCTTAACCACTTTTGTCACCATAGTCTTATACCTTGTTCGTTTATAGTATTCAATCAACGGAAGGGATTATTTTCAGCCCTGCCATTCTACGATAAGGCGAGCATTGTAACACATCCGTTTATTTATCCTGTTAGCAAAGTCGGAATGTCCTATTTTCCCCCGTTTATTTATCTGCTTCTGTTTCGCTAAGATTTTCGGTTGCCAGTGGCTGTATATCAAGCGATTTTGTTTTGTATTCAAAGTGGCGAGGCTGTAGTTTAGGCATTTGCTTCTTGGCTTTAATAGACAGCCTGGTAAACCGCTCGACCTTGCCTTCTAAGCCTTGCTGACCGGAGATAGCGGTGACCGCATCGTTATAATGATTACTGGCGGTATTGAGTGTCTTCCCCAGTCGCTGTATGCGTTCGGCGACGGTGCATACTGAGTTATAAATATCACCGGCTTTATCGCCGATCTCGCGTGCTTCACGGTTGCCTTGTTCAAGCATCCATAAATTAGCAACCACTCGCAGTATTGGTATCAATGTCGTATGCGACACCAAAATGATATTTTTGCTATAGCCGTAGTGGTATAGGTCTTTGCTCCATTTCAGCGCTTCTATATAAGCCGATTCTATGGGCATAAACATCAATACATAGTTAGGGCTGTTGATGCCGATAGAATCGGTGTAGTCTTTGGCAGCCAGATCGTCTATATGCTTTTTAATCGCCTTGATGTGTTCGTTCATTGCCATAGTCCGCTCGCTTTCGTCGTTGGCAGCAACCGCTTTATCGTAAGCAATTAGCGAGACTTTGCTGTCAATGACGATGTGTTGTTTATTGGGTAGCAAAACCAAATAGTCGATGAATTTTTGTTTGCCTTGTGCGTCCTTAAATGCTGCTTGTTTTTTATAATGATCGTCTTTGACCAAACCACTGATCTCTAGAGTGCGCTCCAACTGAGCCTCACCCCAAGCACCGCGTTGCTGTGCGTCACCCTTCAGTGCAGAACTTAAATTGTCAGCATCGGCGCCCATTTTCATGCCGACTTCCATGATTTTCTTTATTTCCACTTCCAAGCTGGTATGTCCTTTAATAGTCTCGCTATGCACCTCGTTGACACGTCTTTGAAACTGCGTAATTTGATCCTGCAGAGGTTTAACCAGTGCGCCGATGCCTGCTTTGTTTTGTTCGTGCAGCGCTTTTTGACGCTGTTCAAAAATCTCTTCAGATAACACTTTGAATTCGTTTTTCAGTTCGGATTTTTGTTTGTCAAACTGCTCTTCCATTGCGCGTAGTTTGTCTTGCTCGGCGGTGAGTCTAGTTTGTTGTTCGCGATGATTCAGTTCTAGTGCACTCAACTCCTTGCGTAGCTGATCGCAATCTGACTCGGATTTTTGCAACTGTTCGGTTCTTTCAGTTAGATTATTTTCCAGTGCCACTTTCTCTGCTTTTAAGGTCGCGATCTCCTCGTTGGCACGGTGATCCACTGATAGCGGCGACTTGTTGCCGTGCGATTTAGATTGTATATAGAGATAACCGACTAATGCCGCAACGATAACTAACAATAATATGACGATAATTTCTATGTTCATGGTCTGGTATAATAGCTTCCTCGTAGGCGGGTAATTCTACATTATTAGTGTATAAAAGTCCTCATGCGGAACCGCTCCGCTTCTACTAGGGACAGACAGCTTTTTATACGGGATCAATTTATTATGGAACAAGTCAGTTTATGGCAGCGCATCAAAGGATGGTTATTCCATTTCTTTCCGCATCATTTAATCTCGCGTTTGATGTTAATGCTCAGTCGCTTAGAGATACCGCTTGCATACTACGCAATACGACTGTTCGTGCGCGTATTCAAAGTCAATCTAGCCGAAGCCGAAACCGATAACCTACGCGACTATCCCAGTTTTAATGCCTTTTTCACGCGCGCCCTTAAACCCGAAGTGCGTCCGATAGCGGTTGCCTCTAATATCGTCGTCTCACCTTGCGACGGCTATGTTATGCAAATAGGGAAAATAGCCGAAGGGCGCATTATACAAGCCAAAAACCACGACTATAGCGTCGCCGAGTTATTGACGCCCAGGGTGAGTGATGCCTTTGCGGCAGGTGTTTTCTGCACTATTTACCTAGGTCCCAGTCATTATCATCGCGTACATGCCCCACTGACCAGCCAGTTAAGGGCAATGATCCATGTCCCCGGCCGTCTGTTCAGTGTTGCGCCGTATGCTACCCGAGTGATACCGCGTCTTTATACCAAGAACGAACGCGTTATCTCCGTCTTTGATACCGAACACGGCACCGCCGCCGTGGTCATGGTCGGCGCAGTCAATGTCTCTGCTATAGAGACGGTATGGCACGGATTAGTCAGTCCTGCTACGCACGCATTGAGCTATCACCGCTACGGAGCCGATAATTCAGCACAACCAACGGTCGCATTGAACAAAGGCGATGAGATGGGCCGTTTCAATATCGGCTCAACCGTGATATTGCTCATCAACAACGAAAACATAAACTGGAACCCGCTACACCATCCTGGTTCCTCAGTGCAAATGGGTTGCGAGTTGGCATCTATAATATAGAATAGGATTTGCTATGCCACTACTTGATTTCAAAGGAAAATCTATCATTTATACGCACCACCTCAGCGTACCTTTTAAGGCATTGAAAGTGGATGAGAAAAAATCTATG
The DNA here is from genome assembly GCA_014323925.1 of Chromatiales bacterium. Taxonomy (NCBI): domain Bacteria; kingdom Pseudomonadati; phylum Pseudomonadota; class Gammaproteobacteria; order Chromatiales; species Chromatiales bacterium. Next base: position 19,655 of record JACONC010000013.1, read on the forward strand.
CCGCCTAAAAATAGCAAGGGCAAAAAACAAGAACCATCTTTGGACGATAACCTCATCATCAACGGAGATAATCTCCACGCCTTAAAATCCCTGCTACCCCGCTACGCCGGCAAAATCAAATGCATCTACATAGACCCACCGTATAACACTGGCAACGAAGGATGGAAATACAACGATAATGTTAACGACCCGCTATTAACAGAATGGTTGAAAAACGAAGTCGGTGTTGACGACCTGGAAAGGCACGATAAATGGCTGTGCATGATGTGGCCTAGGCTGCAGTTACTAAAGGAACTGCTGAGTGAAGATGGCGTTATTTTTGTGAGTATTGGTTCAGATGAGATTCACAATCTGATCAATATGCTAAATGAAATTTTTCAAACTGAAAAACCATTAGCTACATTTATTTGGAAAAAAAGAAGTGGAGTTAACGACTCTAAAAATTTTATCTCAGAAGATCACGATTATATTATCTGTTATAGCAAAACAGAGAAATTTGTTTTAAGGGGCATAAAAAAAGATTTTCATAATTATGACAATCCAGATAATGATCCAAGAGGCCCCTGGACTAAAGGTGATTTAACTTGCAATAAAACAAAAGAGGAGAGACCCAATCTTTTTTACACTATAAAAGATCCTAAAACAGGTAATAGATATAAATGCAATCCAGATAGAGTATGGGGAACTGATAAAAAAGGAATGGAAAAGCTTATTTCTCAAAATAAAGTTATTTTTCCTTTGAAAAAAGGGGGAGCTCCGGGATATAAAAGACATCTGTCTGAAGTTCGCTCTGACAGAAAACCCATATCGACGCTTATAGAGCAGGTAAATAAAAACAGTAGCATCGATGAATTAAATGAACCTACCATAATGCAGACCCACATGAATAATCAAGCAACTGAAGAAATTAGTTCTATATTTGGCAGGAAAATATTTGATTATCCAAAACCTAAAAAATTAATTGAAGATTTAATTTTTCAGTCTACCAATCAAGATGATACCATTTTAGATTCTTTTGCAGGTTCCGGCACAACGGCACACGCAGTGCTTGCGCTCAATAAAGAAGACGGTGGCAACCGTAAATTCATTCTCGTGGAATGCGAACAATACGCTAACACAATCACTGCAGAGCGGGTGCGCCGAGTTATCAAAGGGGTGCCTCAAGCAAAAGACGAAAATCTTAAGAACGGCTTGGGTGGTTCGTTCACTTATTGCACTTTAGGCGAGGAGATTAGCAAGGAAAATCTGTTACAGCGTAAGTCATTGCCCAGCTATGACACGCTTGCTAAATATGTGTTTTATACCGCCACTGGTCAATCACTCAGAAGTCTCACCCAGCGCGATGATTTTTATATAGCGAAACTAAACGATGGTACCGCATTTTTTGTTATCTACCAACCCAAATCAAAGTTTCTTAGAAGCAACGACTCAGCATTAAACCTGGACCGAAAAAAAGCAGTACAAAAGATAATGAAGCGCAGAGGATGTAGCAAGGCAGTGGTGTTTGCGACCGCTTGTTTTTGCTCGCAAAAAGAACTCTCAAAAGCGAACATTAGCTTTAGCCGATTACCTTTCGCGATCTACAAAATTGTGCGCTAACCATGCAACTAAAAGAATATCAAGAACTTGTTTTAGACAAACTAGGCGATTACTTAAAGATACTCAAACAGGAATATAGTGAAGAAAAAGAAACCGTAGAGTTTCATCGCAGCAGAGAGCGCAATAAAGAAATAGCGGAGTATTGTGGTGAAGCATGGGAAAAATTCAACGAAGCAGAGAATCCTTCAAAATATATAGAAAAAAAAGATGGTTTAGGTAACCCGATTCCTAATATCTGTATAAAGGTACCTACCGGTGGCGGTAAAACATTACTAGGTGTCTGCGCAGTGGAGAGAATCAACGCCGATTATTTTTTGAGAAATACTGGACTAGTTTTATGGATTGTTCCCAGCGAGGCGATTTATACACAAACCGTAAAAAACTTCAAGGACAAAGCACATCCTTATCGGCAATTTTTTGAACGCGCGGCAGCTGGCAGAGTCAAAATCCTGCAGAAAACTGATGCATTTACTCAGCAAGATATTCAAGCGTATCTCTGTGTGATGGTAATTATGTTGCAGTCGGCTAATAGGGAGACTAGAGAGTCTTTGCGGGTTTTCAAAGACTCAGGAAATTTTATCGGCTTCTTCCCGCAACCTGATGAACACGAAGCCAATGCGCGTTTGCTAGCCCATACCACTAATCTAGATTGTTATGAAAATAAGGACAATGAAGCAAAATTGGGAGGAGGTCGGCAAAGGATGGTGAAGCATAGCTTGGGTAATGCCGTGAGACTCTCTCGCCCGCTGGTTATTTTGGATGAAGGGCATCGTGCTTATTCGCAGTTAGCTAGAAAAACACTGAGCGACCTAAACCCGCGTTTCATATTGGAACTTTCAGCAACACCCAACACGGAAAAACTGATGAGCAATGTATTGGTGAGCATTCCTGGGCTTAAATTAAAAGAAGAGGAAATGATCAAGTTACCTATTAATGTCATTAACTCCAAGCGAGTGGATTGGAAAAAAACCTTAAGCGATGCTTACAAGCAATTAACAGCACTGGACCAAGACTGTCGGCAATATTATCAAAATAGCAAACGATATATCCGACCAATTATGTTAATTCAAGTGGAGAGAACTGGCAAAGAGCAACGCGATGGCAATCATCTACATACCGAAGATGTTAAGGAATATCTAATGCAACTGGGTGTGTTAGAAGACGCAATTAAGGTGAAAACCGCGCAAAAAAATGAACTCAAAGACGAAAGCCTCTTGAGCGACACCTCGCAAGTAAAATTTATTATCACCAAACAAGCCCTCCAAGAGGGTTGGGACTGTCCCTTTGCATATGTTTTGACGATTCTATCCAATGCCCAATCGCGAATGGCATTGACACAACTCATCGGTAGAATTCTAAGACAGCCTTATGCTCAGCGTACCCCGATAGACTCCTTAAACGAGAGTTATGTCTATTGTTGCAACCCGGCAGTGAAAGATATAGTGGACGGTATCAAAAAAGGCTTGCAACGAGAAGGCATGGATGACTTAACCGACAATATTAGCGTGAGAGGAGATAGCGAATTAATATTGCAAGCAGTACCCCGAAGACGTGGTTTTAAGAAGACCAAAATTTTATTACCCAAAGTTCTTCATATAAATAAAAATAAAAAACCGTGGAGAGACATTTGCTACGAAAGTGATATATTGCAGCATGTTGATTTTTCTAAAATGTCGTATCGCAAAAAAGATACGCTTACGGTAGATGATATAGACAAACTTCAGGTCGACTACATCACAGCAGATTTTGCCCGAGATAACGGCAAATTCGGTATTTCTTCTGCGACGGCGACGAAAACTGCCCCTATTACGATGGATTTTGCTTATATGGTGCAGCGGCTCTCCGATACCGTGCCAAACCCATGGCAAGCTGCGAGAATACTAGAGGAAGTTATCACAGCGATGCAGGCTAGAGGTATATCTGCCAAGCAGATTGATTTGAATCGTGGCGCGTTGCTGGATGCGATAGAGACTGATATCAAAGACCAGACAGAGAAAGCATCGGAGAAAATTTTCCGTAACAAACTGGAAAGAGGTGATATTTGTTTTAACATTTTTAAGGACTCTGTTCATGATAACTGGGGGATGCCAACCGAAATTGAATACCATGTTTCAGATGATGATAAAGTTTTGAATAGAGAAAATAACACACCTCTGCAATTATCCCTTTTTGAACGCACTTACGAGAGACATTACAATGCCTTTGAGAAAAAAGTGGCTTGGTATATGGACAAGCAACAGGCTATTAAGTGGTGGCACCGGATGGTTGCCAAGCAGGAATATTATCTGCAAGGGTGGCAGAAAAGAAAAGTGTATCCCGATTTTTTAGCTTTTGTGGATACGAACGGTAGTGGCAGAGTCTCTATTATAGAAACCAAAGGTGATCATTTGAAGGGCAACGACGATACCAAATATAAAGAGGATCTATTTGAGTTGCTGAAAAACAGCGCTAATAATACGATGCATGTCGGTAAGCTAGAAACTGCCTCTGCCGGCGAGACCCGTATCGTGTTTGATATTTTGATGGAAAAAAATTGGCAAACTGAACTTAACGATATTTTGCGAACAACCTCAGATTAGACACAATCATATTATAAAAGGATGCCTGTTATTCTATTCTCGTTAGCCGAAATTTTTGCAATACCGTATTGCGTAGCAGACCTAGCAAACCATGATACTCTGAGGCGATAATGTTTAGCGGAATTGTCGAGATGGTTGCGAAATTGTCGTCAAGCGATGCGTCGCGTAGTCCGCGTAGACTTTGTTTTGATACCCAAGTTGATCTGCGGCAGCGGCTCTCTATAGGACAGAGCGTTGCTGTGGATGGTGTGTGTTTGACTGTGGTCGAGATAGATTCGCAGCACTTTTGTGTAGAAGCCTCAGAGCAGACTTTATCGTGCACGACATTAAAAGAATTAGCGATAGGCGATGCGGTCAATCTAGAACCTGCGTTGGCAGCGAGCGGCTGTTTTGATGGTCATTTGGTCAGCGGTCATATAGATGGGGTCGGTACGATTATCCGTATAGTGGATGAAAATCACACTCAGTGGTGGCACATAGAGGTTGCCGAGGATATGATTAAATACATCGCACCAAAGGGTTCGGTGTGTGTCAACGGTACGAGCTTGGTGTCGCATAAAGTTGTTGATAATGTTTTTTATGTTAATCTTATCCCACATACTCTAAAGGTGACGAGTTTTGCCGATAAAAAAGTTGGCGACCATGTCAATATAGAAGTCGATTTAATAGCGCGCTATATAGAACGATTATTGGAGGTGCGGACCGAGCGACAAAAATGATTGATAGCATTCGTACAGATAAAAAAGATTCTAATATCAAGTTGCGTTTTGTCAGCGTTATTTTATTTATCGTGTTTTTATATCTGCAGGCATCGCTGTGGGGAAACCACGGTTTATTGGAATACTGGACTTTGAGTCGTTCTAACCAGCAGGAAAAGATCAACAACGAAGAATTGAAAGAACGCAATCAGATATTGAAAAACGAACTTGCTGACTTAAAGCGCAATGGTGGTCTACTTGAAGAACTCGCACGCGAGAATTTAGGTATGGTTAAACCGGGCGAAACTTTTTTCAAAGTCATACAAAATCATACCGACCAGGATGCATCACAGTGACCGCGTGTTGGGGCATCGTCCCGGCAGCCGGCAGCGGTCAGCGTATGAACGAAGCGCAACCCAAACAATATCTGAAAATAGCAAACCATTCCCTGATTGAGCATAGTATTGCGCCTCTGTTGCAATGCCCGACCATCGCAGCTATCTTTATTGCCTTAGATACCGATGATGTGCATTGGCAAAATATATCGCTCAAGGATAATCCTCGTATAAAGACTTGCTTGGGCGGGGCCAACCGCGCCCAATCAGTGTATAACGCGTTGATGCATATCAAAGCCGACGCTGAAGATTGGGTGTTGGTGCACGATGCAGTCAGACCTTGTTTGCAAAGCGATGATTTGGAATACCTGATCCAATCAACTTGGGACGATGCGGTCGGCGCGATATTGGCTATACCAATAAACGATTCAATCAAGCGCGTGCGACGAGGTGCAAACGACCGTCTCTGTGTAGTTGAGACTTTGCCGCGCAATGATCTCTGGATGCGCGCAGCGACGCCGCAGATGTTTCGTTATCAACTGCTGTGCGAGGCACTTGCGCAGGCTTTAAGCGATGCAATAGAAGTCGACGACGAGGCATTGGCAATGCAACGCCTGGGTCACGAGGTTAAGATTGTGGCTGGGGATTACCGCAATATCAAAGTTACTTATCCGGCAGACATGGTAAATGCCCGCCGCTATTTAAGTGATATAAAACGATGAAATGTAATATGAGAATAGGGTGCGGTTTTGATGTGCATGCTTTTGGCAAGGGCGATCATGTTTGTATCGGCAGTATCAAAATCCCCTTTGATTACGGCGTGCAAGCACATTCCGACGGCGATGTATTGCTACACGCACTGTGTGATGCGTTGCTGGGTGCCGTAGCATTGGGCGACATCGGGCAACATTTCCCAGATAACGATAATCGTTTCAAAGACATAGCTAGCCGCCACTTGCTCGACCGTGTTTGTCGTATGGTGGCCGACCACGGCTATCAAATCGTCAATGTTGATGCCACAGTAATAGCCCAAGCTCCTAGCTTATCACCGTTCATCCCGAAAATTAGGCAGTCGGTCGCCGAGATGTTGTGTATACCCGAAGATGGCGTCAATATTAAGGCGACGACTACCGAAGCAATGGGTTTTATAGGTCGTCGCGAAGGCATAGCTGCACAGTGTGTGGCATTGGTTGAAAAGATATGACTGAAGAAACGATAGAATTAGTCAACTCAAGTATCGCTGCGCTGTCTGAGGACGGCAGCGTTGCCAATAAGATTGTCGACTTTAAGGTGCGTAGCGGGCAACAAAAAATGGCCACCGCAGTTGCCGAAGCGATTATCCAACAGAGTGATTTGATTGTTGAAGCTGGCACTGGCATTGGTAAAACTTTTGCCTATTTAGTACCCGCGTTGTTGTCTGGCAAGCGCACCATCGTATCTACCGCAACGCGCCATCTACAAGACCAGATTTATTTTAGAGACTTACCTACGGTCATAGGCGCACTAGATGTTAAGCGCGAGACGGCATTGCTCAAGGGACGGGCAAACTATCTATGCGTGGAACGGCTGAAGCGTGCAACCCAGCAGAGCACTTTAGATAGCGGGCTTGCAGATAAAATTCATCTAGTAGAGCGATGGTCATACCAGAGTGACGACGGTGATATTAGTTTAATGCCGCACATCGCCGAAGATGACTCGCTGTGGCCATTGTTGACTTCAACGGTAGATAATTGCCTGAGAAAAAAATGTGAGCACTACGACAGTTGCTATGTCTTTGATGCGCGCCAAAAAGCTGCCGATGCCGATTTAGTGGTCGTCAACCACGCATTATTAATGGCCGATATGACTCTCAAAGAAGAGGGCTTTGCAGACCTGTTGCCAGAAGCAGAATTGATTATCGTTGACGAGGCACATCGGCTGAAAGATTTTGCTGAACAAAGTTTCACCGAGAGCTTTAATAGTCGCATGTTTGTCGATCTATTGAATGAAATAGGCAGCTTGCTGAAGGAAGAGAAAAAACAACCGGTGCACATAGCCGAACAAATCTGTTTATGCAATGATAGCATCGCAAAATTAACGGCTTTAATGCGCGGCTTGCACGAGCGTGCACCAATAGAAACTTTACGGACGCATCGTTCTTTTAACGAGCACTATAGTCAGTTTGCCGAACAAAGCAACCATCTCGCCGCTATGCTAAAACCTTATAAGACGATATCCGAACAATGGGAAAACTGCATACAACGACTGAAAAATATCCTTGATTTTATAGCATTGATCTTTGCGGATACTGATAAAAGCGATGCTAACCAACCTGCCGCTATCGCTTGGTTTCAATGCTACCAACATTCTTTTCAAATCCATTTAAGTCCGATAGATGTTTCCGCTTTATTGATAGAAAAGAGCAAGCAATACGATACCACTTGGGTATATGCTTCAGCGACGCTTTCGGTCGACGGTGATTTTTCGTATTTTTTACCCAATGTCGCAAACGACGATAAAGCATGTAAATCTTATGACAGCCCCTTTGATTATCAATCACAAGTTGCACTTTATCTGCCGAACGATATACCGCATCCTCAACACCAAGATTATACTCGCCGCTTGATTAATGGGATTCTCCCGCTACTTTCAATGTCCGAAGGTCGCACCTTTTTGTTGTTTACCAGTTATCGAGCATTGCACGAGGCGGAAGCATTACTTGATGAGACAACCGACTATACTTTGTTGGTGCAAAACCAGGCTACTAAATCGGAGTTGATAGAGCGCTTTACCCGAGAACACAAAGCGGTATTGCTCGGCACCAGCGGATTTTGGAGCGGGGTAGATGTCAAAGGTGATGCATTGCGGTGTGTGGTCATAGATCGTTTGCCTTTTGCACCACCCTCGGATCCGCTTATGCAGGCTCGAAAAATTTTTTATGAAAACTGCGATCGTGATTTTTTTAGAGAGTATGTTTTGCCGGAAGCGGTTATTGCATTGCGGCAGGGCGTGGGGCGCTTAATCCGTAGCGAAAGCGACTGTGGGGTCATCGTAATAGGTGATCCGCGTCTGCGGCAAAAAGGTTATGGGCATATTTTCATGCGTAGCCTGCCGGCTATGAAACACTGTAAAGATATTGCATCTCTAGCAGCCTACTTGAAATGACTGGTGAGTCTCGCGCAACTAATATCTTGGCGGTTGATACCGCAACCGAAGCCTGTTCTGTGGCACTCTCTAGCCGAGCAAAGATATATCAGCGTTTTGCAGTCGCACCGCGGCGTCATCATAGTTTGATTTTTGAGATGTGCCAGGCGGTTTTGAACGATGCTAATATAAACATTGCCGAGCTTGATGGTTTGGTTTACGGGCGCGGGCCGGGGTCTTTTACTGGTGTGCGCATCGCCGCATCTTTGGTGCAGGGCTTGGCGTATGTTCATGCTATACCGGTGGTCGCAGTATCCGATTTGCAGGCGGTTGCACTGCAAGCCGTAGAGCAAAGCGATGAGACTCAGGTGCTGGTTGCGATGGATGCCCGTATGAGAGAGATCTACTACGGCTATTATCAAAAAGATGGCGATTTGGTTAAAGCAATAGGTGATGAGGGTGTTGTAGCTGCAGATAAACTGATAGTGCCGATCACTTTTAACGGTATAGGAGCAGGTACTGCTTGGCCGCTTTATCAAACAGAACTAAAGAAAGTATTCGCTGAGCGATTAAAAAAATGGTATGCACCGACCTTGCCTACAGCCGCCACCTTGCTACGCCTGGCAATGCCACAGTTTGCGGCAAATGCCACACTATCGGCAACCGATGCATTACCAGTTTATCTGCGTCATCCAGTATCCGAAAGTTAGATATAAAAACATCTGCTCTATACCAGCTACTGCGTTTAACGATGTCATTTGAATATCTTGGTCGGTTTAATTTTCATCGACCGCATCAAGGATTAGGTTTTCAAACCTCAGTACAACGCTTCGCTGCTTCATTGCCTTGCGTGTCCCAAAAGATATGGCATCGTAAAAATATTTTCATATCTTCTGTATAGTGCCTGTAAATGTGTTAAAATTGCTCGCATAATATTAAATCATCTAAATCTAAGGAATGTAGCACATGCTTGCTATCTATAAAATAATAATAAATGCAGTAGATATGAATGCAATATCGAAGTTTCTGATGACACCTTTTTTACTTGTGTTGTTAATAATGTTGTGGCAACCTGTGGCTGCTCAACAAGCTCCGTTGTTAAGTAATGTGAATCTGTCGGATAATCAAGGGGACCCCATAGAGTTATCTCAAGAGACAACGACGAGCTATAAAGCAGAGGTGCCGAACGCGGTAGCGCAAGTACAAGTGATGCTAACGGCGGCCGACCCTAATGCAACTATCACAGTAGATAATGAGGTAATAGAGAGTGGTAGAGAAAGTCAGTTCATTATATTAGCTGAGAGTGGAGTTACCACAATTACGATAGTAGTGACTGCTGAAGACGCGATGAATATCTATACGATAGCAGTGAGCCGAGCGGCGAGTAGTGATGCGAGCTTAAGTAGTTTATTGCTAACACAAAGTAATGGCACACTGATTCTACTGGCTGAAACTTTTGCCCCAGAAACGACTACCTATACAGCAAGTGTCAAGAACATGATAGCGCAAGTGCGCGTGATGCCGATGGCGTCTGATTTGAATGCAACTATCACAGTGGATGGCAGAAATGTGTTTAGTTTTAACGAAAGTCAACCCATTGAATTAGCTGAAGGTGAAGTCACCACGATTACAATCGTAGTGACTGCCCAAGCCGGCAACACAAATACTTACACGATAGCAGTGAGCCGTCAAGCAGCACCGCTGAGCAGTGATGCGACTTTGAGTGCTTTGACACTAACGGATAGAGTGAATGGAACTTCGGTCGTAGGAGATATAGATTCTTTTAGTCCAGATAAACTTCAATACTCTGCGCGAGTGCTATATATAGTGTCAACGGTTACAGTGACGGTGTCGGCAACTGATATTGAGAATGCGGAGATTAGAGTCAACGGTGCGATAGTGGCGAGTGGCGCAGATATTGCTGTGCCATTGGCTGAAGCAGGAGCTTCTACGGATATAGAGATAGTCGTGACTGCGCAGGATAGAGAGACTGATAATACCTATACAGTAACGGTCTATCGTGTTCTGCCACCGTTGCCGCGCTCGGATGCGACACTATTTGATTTAGAATTGGTGGGGAATGGCGAAACCATAGACTTCGACTTCGATAGCATGGTGTCGACTTATACAGTGAGTGTAGCTCATACAGTAGATACTATAGAAGTGATCCCGACGGCAAATGATAGTTTTGCAGCAACGATTGAGGTCAATGGTATTAGTGTTGAGAGAGGCGATTCAACAGAGGTGCCGCTTGGAGATGTCGGTCAATCTACTGACATAGTCGTGATAGTCACCGCAGGCGATGGTGTAACGATGGCGAGTTATACAGTGACTGTGACCCGAGAATTAAGCAACGATGCCAGCTTGAGTGCTTTAATGCTAACCGATACTGAGGATAATACGATTACATTGATGCCTGCTTTTGCATCAATGATGAATAACTACACTGCAGAGGTAGCAAACACGGTAGCGCAAGTGCGAGTGACACCAGTAGCTACTGAAGGCACTATGTCAATGATTAGTATAGGTAATGAAACTGTAGCGAGTAGTGCTTCAATTAGTGTTGATTTAGGAGCAACCGGCACGACTACGGATATAGAGATAGTCGTAACTGCTCCGAATGGAATGACAATGAATACCTATACGATAGAAGTGAATCGTGCTGTGCCACCAGCGTTAGATGATACGACACTGGTTGGTTTAGCGTTAGTGGAGAATGGTGAACCAATAGCTTTAGATTTTGATAGCATGGTGTCGACTTATACAGTGAGTGTAGCCCATACAGTAGATAATCTAGAAGTGACCCCGACGGCAAACAATAGTAGTGCAACGATTGTAATCAATGGTACTGATGCTACTAGCGGCGAATCAACAGATGTGATGCTAGGAGATCCCGGTCAATCTACTGATATAGTTGTGATAGTCACTGCAGCCGATGGTATGACGATGGCGAGTTATACAGTGACTGTGAATCGAGCATTAAGCAACGATGCCAGCTTGAGTGCTTTAATGCTAACTGATACTGAGGATCACACGATTCCATTGATGCCTACTTTTGCATCAGAGGAGACTAACTACACTGCGAGTGTGGGAGCAACGGTGGCTGAAGTGCGAGTGACACCAGTAGCGACCGGCACGATCGCAACGATTATGGTGGAGGTGGCAGAGGTTCAGACACAGGTAGAGAGTGGCAGTCCAAGCAATCCCATTCCATTAGTCGCAGGTGAAGTGACGACGATTACGATAGAAGTGACTGCCCAAGCCGGCAACACAAATACTTACACGATAGCAGTGAACCGTTTAGCGGCACCGCCGAGTAGTGATGCGAGTTTAAGTGGCTTGACGGTGTCGGCAGGTACATTAAGCCCAGACTTTAATAGCGATACGCAGGATTACACAGTTGAGGTTGCTAATGCGACAGCAACGATAACAGTGACGCCGACGGCAACTAATGTCAATGCAACTATCACAGTAGATGATGAGGCAGTAGTGAGTGGTAGCGCAAGTAGTGCCATTGAATTAGCCGAAGGTGAAGTCACTACGATTACAATCGTGGTGACCGCCCAAGATGGCACCACAAATACTTACACGATAGCAGTGAACCGAGCGCCGAGTAGTGATGCAACCTTAAGTGGATTGACGATATCGGCAGGCACATTAATGCCAACCTTTATGAGCGATACACTGTCCTACACAGTTGAGGTTGCCAATGCGACACCAACGATAACAGTGACGCCTGTGCCGACTAATCCCAATGCAACTATCACGGTTAATGGTGGCAGTGCAAGTGATCCCATTTCATTAGCCGCAGGTGAAGTCACAACGATTACGGTCGTAGTGACTGCTCAAGATGACAACACGATGGAGACCTACACGATAGCCGTGACCCGTCTAGCGCCGCCGCCGAGCAGCGATGCGAGCTTAAGCGCATTGGAGGTATCGGCAGGCACATTAATGCCGCCTTTTATGAGCGATACACTGTCCTATACAGTTGAGGTTGCCAATGCGACACCAACGATAACAGTGACGCCAACGGCGAGCGACGCTAATGTGATAGAAATCATGGTAAATGGTGAGAGAGTAGGTAGTGGCAATGCAAGTCAGTTCATTGACTTAGCCGAAGGTGATGTCACTGAGATTACGATTGTAGTGACCGCCCAAGACAGCACGACAAACACCTACACGATAGCAGTGGCCAGAGGTGGGTTACTGCCTTCTTGTACGCAGACTATACCAGATACTGATGACGACGGTGTGTTAGCGGTTCTGGATATAGATAAAGATGGTGATGGTCTGATAGAACTGTGCGATTTAGAGGGTTTGAATGCGATACGCTATCAGCTGGACGGTAGTGGCTATCGAGCAAATAGCACCGCAACCCTGATAATGACAGGATGTCCTAGTGACGGTGACGGATGTCGTGGCTACGAATTGGTTCGCAGTTTAGACTTTGATGATGCTCGTAGTTATGGCAGTGGGCGCATTAATACCGCATGGACGAAGGGTACAGGATGGCTGCCGATAGGCAGTCAAGATCAGCCATTCAATGCAATATTTGAAGGCAACGACAATACGATATCTAATCTAATGATAGATAGACCTGCTGATAATAGGATAGGTTTATTCGGTGAAATAGACACTAATTCTCAGATTAGTAATATTGGTTTGTTAGATGTAAATATTATGGGAAACGCTTGGGTAGGCGGTTTAGTCGGTAACAATGAGGGTAGTATAACGAACAGCTATGCGATGGGTGATGTGGCAGGGATTAGGTTTTATGTAGGCGGTTTAGTCGGTAACAATGAGGGTAGTATAACGAACAGCTATACGGTGGGTAGTGTGACAGGCAATGAAGTTGTAGGCGGTTTAGCCGGCTTCAATCAGGGTGGCAGTATAACGAACAGCTATGCGGCGAGTGATGTAACCGGACAGGAGCCTCAGGCAGGTGGCTTAGTCGGCCAAAATGATGGTGGTAGTAGGATAACGAACAGCTATGCGACGGGTGATGTGAAAGGTGAGAGCATTTTAGGCGGTTTAGTTGGCTACAATCAAGGTAGAGTAATGAACAGCTATGCGACGGGTGATGTGGAGGGAGTTCTAAGTTTAGGCGGTTTAGTTGGCGTGAACGATAATAGTATAACGAACAGCTATGCGGCGGGTGATGTGACAGGCGAGAGCAATGTAGGCGATCTAGTCGGCTCAAATCGAGATGGTACTATAACGAACAGTAGCCCTCAAAGTACTAAGGCACTGCAGGCACCTACTACGGCAACTGGTATATATAGCGGATGGAGTACTGCCGACTGGGATTTCGGTAGTGCATTGCAATATCCAAGAATTAGATATGCAACAGGTTCCGATCCCAACAACCCGGCCTGTGGCATTGCTGGGCAACCTAGTTGTGGCGTTTTATTGCCTAACCAAATTCCTATCAGTAGCGATGCCAGCTTAAGTGCATTGGTGATATCAGCAGGCACCCTAAACCCAACCTTTGCGAGCAATGAGATGGCTTACAGTGTGTCAGTTGTCAATTCCACGCAAACGATAACGGTGACGCCGTCGAGCGATGCCAATGCGATTGAAATCACGGTAAATGATGGAATAGTAGTTAGTGGCAGTCCAAGTAATGCCATTCCATTAGTCGCAGGTGATGTCACCACGATTACGATAGAAGTGACAGCACAGGATAGAACAACGAATACCTATGTGGTGACAGTGAACCGAGATCCGAGTAGTGATGCGAGCTTAAGCGCATTGGAGGTATCGGAAGGCTCATTAATGCCAGTCTTTATGAGCGATACACTGTCCTACACAGTGGGCGTTGCCAATGCGACGCAAACGATAACAGTGACGCCTGTGACGACTAATCCCAATGCAACTATCACAGTGGACGGTCGTGATGCAAGCGAGTCTATTGATTTAACCGAAGGTGATGTCACCACGATTACGGTCGTAGTGACTGCCCAAGATGACAACACGATGGAGGCCTACACGATAGCAGTGACCCGTCTAGCACCGCCGCTGAGCAGCGATGCGAGCTTAAGCGCATTGATGGTATCGGCAGGCACATTAATGCCAACCTTTATGGGTGACACACTGTCCTACACAGTTGAAGTCGCCAATGTGACACCAACGATAACAGTGACGCCAACGGCGAGCGACGCTAATGTGATAGAAATCACGGTAAATGGTGAGAGAGTAGGTAGTGGCAATGCAAGCCAGTCCATTGCCCTAACCGAAGGTGATACCACTGAGATTACGATTGTAGTGACCGCCCAAGATAGCACGACAAATACTTATACGATAGCCGTGACCCGAGGATTACTACCTTCTTGTACGCAGACCATACCAGATACTGATGACGACGGTGTGTCAGCGGTTCTGGATATAGATAAAGATGGTGATGGTCTGATAGAGCTGTGCGATTTAGAGGGATTGGATGCGATACGCCATCAGCTGGACGGTAGTGGCTATCGAGCAACTAGCACCGCAACCCTGATAACGACAGGATGTCCTAGTGACGATGACGGCTGTCATGGCTACGAATTGGTTCGGAGTTTAGATTTTGATGATGCTGGCAGTTATGGCAGTGGGCGCATTGATACAGCATGGACGACGAGTACAGGATGGCTACCAATAGGCAGTCAAGATCAGCCATTCGGTGCGATATTTGAAGGCAACGACCAGACGATATCTAACCTAACGATAGATAGACCTGATGAGGATCATATAGGTTTATTCGGTTATACAGGCACTAGTTCTATGATTAGCAATATTGGTCTGTTAGATGTATTTATCAGAGGAAACGATCAGGTAGGCGGCTTAGTCGGCCACAATGGCCAGGGTAGAATAACGAACAGCTACGCGGCAGGTGCTGTGACAGGCGAGAACATTATAGGCGGTTTAGTCGGCTTAAATTTTGGTAGCATAACGAACAGCTATGCGACGGGTGAGGTGACTGGGAATAGTGGTTCGGTAGGTGGTTTAGTCGGTCGGAATTTGAGTAGTATAACGAACAGCTATGCGAGAGGTGATGTGAGAGGGCAGGATACTCTAGGCGGTTTAGTCGGCTGGAATCGTGGTGTTATTACGAACAGCTATGCGACAGGTGCTGTGACAGGTGAGATTCATGTAGGCGGTTTAGCCGGTTCAAATTGGAGTAGTATAACGAACAGCTATGCGACCGGTGATGTGACTGGAAACCAACGGGTAGGCGGTTTAGTCGGCACCAGTGAAAGCGAAGAAAGGGATAGTATTATAACGAACAGCTATGCGACGGGTGATGTGGATGGGAGCCGTCTGGTAGGCGGTTTAGTCGGCATCAATGCTGCGGGTTACACAGATCAGGGTGTCAATTTTCAGAGTAGTATAACGAACAGCTATGCGACGGGTGATGTGACTGGGGTTCAACGGGTAGGCGGTTTAGTCGGCTTCAATGAGGGTGGCAGCTTTATAACGAACAGCTATGCGACGGGTGATGTGACAGGCGAGAGCAATGTAGACGATTTAGTCGGCTTAAATGAAAGTGATATTATAAACAGTAGCCCTCAAAGTACTGAGGCACTGCAGGCACCTACTACGGCAACCGGCATATATAGCGGATGGAGTACTGCCGACTGGGATTTTGGTAATTCATTGCAATATCCAACGCTTAAATATGCGATCGGTCCCGATGAAAACAACCCGGCTTGTGACACTGCTGGGCAACCTAACTGTGGCGCTTTATTGCCTAACCAAATTCCCATCAGTAGCGATGCCAGCTTAAGCGCATTGGTAATATCAGCAGGTACCCTAAACCCAGCCTTTGCGAGCAATCAGGTGGCTTACAGCGTGTCAGTGGCTAATACGACAACCACAGTAACGGTGACACCATCGAGCGACGCCAATGCGATTGAAATCACGGTAAATGGTCAGACAGTAGGTAGTGGCACTTCAAGTAGCGCCATAGCATTAACCGAAGGTGATTTCACCGCAATTACGATTATAGTGACCGCCCAAGACAGCACGACAAACACTTATACGATAGCTGTGGGCCGGGGATTGAGCAACGATGCGAGCTTAAGCGCATTGGAGGTATCGGCAGGCACATTAATGCCAGCCTTTATGAGCGATACACTGTCCTATACAGTGAGCGTAGCCAATGCGACACCAACGATAATAGTGACGCCTGTGACGACTAATCTCAATGCAACTATCACGGTAGATGATGCAGATGTGATTAGTGGTATGGGCAGTGCTCCCATTCAATTAATCGAAGGTGAAGTCACCACGATTACGGTCGTAGTGACCGCCCAAGATGACAACACGATGGAGACCTACACGATAGCAGTGACCCGTCTAGCGCTGCCGCTGAGCAGCGATGCGAGCTTAAGAGATTTAACGGTATCGGCAGGCACATTAATACCAGCCTTTATGAGCGATACACTGTCCTATACAGTTGAGGTTGCTAATGCGATAGACACGATAACGGTGATCCCGACAGCGACTAATGCCAATACAACTATTACGGTGAATGATGAAACAGTAGGTAGTGGCAGTACAAGTAATGCCATTTCATTAATTGAGGGAGGTATAACAACGATAAGAGTAGAAGTTACCGCCCAAGACAGCACGACAAACACTTATACGATAGCCGTGAGCCGAGAGCTTGATCCAAGCTCAACTATACTCCCCTCTTGTACGCAGACCATACCAGATGTTGATAACGACGGTGTGTCGGCAGCTCTGGATATAGATAAAGATGGTGATGGTCTGATAGAACTGTGCGATTTAGAGGGCTTGAATGCGATACGCCATCAGCTGGACGGTAGTGGCTATCGAGTAAATAGCACTGCAACCCTGATAACGACAGGATGTCCTAGTGACGGTGACGGCTGTCGTGGCTACGAATTGGTTCAGAGTTTAGATTTTGCAGAGGCTACCAGTTATCGCAATGGGCGCATTGATACCGAATGGACGACAGGTACAGGGTGGCTGCCGATAGGCAGTAGGGATGAGCCATTCAATGCGATATTTGAGGGTAACGGTCATACGATATCTAATCTAATGATAAATAGACCTAGTGATATTGATATAGGTTTATTCGGTGAAACAGCTAACAATTCTCAGATTGCTAATATTGGTCTGTTAGATGTAGATATCACGGGAGATAGTAATGTGGGCGGTTTAGTCGGCGACAGTAGGGGCAGTATAACGAACAGCTATGCGACGGGCGATGTGACAGGCCATAGAGAAGATGTAGGCGGTTTAGTTGGCCAAAATATCGTTGGTAATATAACGAACAGCTATGCGACCGGTGATGTGAGGGGCGTAACACGGACAGGCGGTTTAGTCGGCTTTAATCAAGGCCGTATAACGAACAGCTATGCGACGGGTCGTGTGACTGGGGATTGGGTAGGCGGTTTAGTCGGCGTAAATACTGATGGTGGTAGTATAACGAACAGCTATGCTAGAGGTGATGTGGATGGGAGTGAAAATGTAGGCGGTTTAGTCGGCTTAAATAGTGGTGGTAATATAACGAACAGCTATGCGACCGGTGATGTGACTGGGCAGTATCGAGTAGGCGGTTTAGTCGGCTTAAATAACGGTGGTAGTATAACGAACAGTAGCCCTCAAAGTACTGCGGCACTGCAGGCACCCACTACGGCAACCGGCATATATAGCCAATGGAGTACTGCCAACTGGAATTTCGGTAGTGCATTGCAATATCCAACGCTTAAATATGCAGCAGGTTCTGATCCCAACAACCCGGCATGTGGCACTGCTGGGCAACCTAGTTGTGGCGCTTTATTGCCTAACCAGATTCCTATCAGTAGCGATGCCAGCTTAAGTGCATTGACGGTATCAGCAGGCACCCTAAACCCAGCCTTTGCCAGAAATGAGGTAACCTACAGCGTGTCAGTTGCCAATTCTACGCAAACGATAACAGTGACACCGTCGAGCGACGCCAATGCAACTATTACGGTGGAGACAGCAGAGGTGGAAACACAGACAGTAGAGAGTGGCACTACAAGCACTGCGATTCCATTAGCCGAAGGTGAAGTCACCACGATTACGGTAGTAGTGACCGCCCAAGACGGCACGATAAATACTTATACGATAGCAGTGAGCCGTTTAGCACCGCTGAGTAGTGATGCGAGTTTAAGTGACTTGACGGTGTCGGCAGGCACATTAATGCCAGTCTTTAATAGCACAACACTGAACTATACAGTGTCGGTTGCTAATAACATTGAGGAGCTAACTGTGACGCCAACGGCGTCTGATGATAGTGCAACTATCACAGTGGAGACAGCAGAGGTAGAAACACAGACAGTAGAGAGTGGCACTACAAGCACTGCGATTCCATTAGCCGCAGGTGAAGTCACCATGATTACAATCGTAGTTACTGCCCAAGACGGCACCATGAAGGAGAACTACACGATAGCAGTGCGCCGTTTAGCAGCACCGCTGAGCAATGATGCAAGCTTAAGCGCATTGGAGGTGTCGGCAGGCACATTGAGCCCAGACTTTAATAGGACAACACTGAACTATACAGTGTCGGTTAGAAATGATATTGAGAGGCTAA
>JACONC010000014.1 GCA_014323925.1 Chromatiales bacterium
ATTAATGCTAAATCAAAGAGGCTCGCATCATCTGACGCTGGTGGCGTAGCACGATTCACGGTTATCGTGTAGGTCGTAGTCGTCTCTCCATCCTGCGCAGTCACCTCTATCTCTATAACTGTGGCAGAACCTCGATCACCCAATGCCACATCAAAACTTGTGCCGCTTTCCAATTCAACACCATCCGTTCTAATCTCTGCATTCTCATTAGTCGCCGACACCGTCACTGTAACCGTCGACACCGTATCTAGCACGCGTGCACTGTACTCAAATGTTTGCTCATCAAAAATATCTGGTTCTACTATAACCGGAGTCTGACCCACCCTATCTGTTAACATTAAACTACTCAAAGTCGCATCTGCACTCGGCGCTCGATTCACTGTTACTACATAGCTACTCGTCGTCATTCCATCCTGCGCAGTCACTGCTATCGTAATTATCGTGGCACCACCTTCGACTAAATCAATAGGCTGGCTTGGATCATCACTACCATTTACCGTGATAGTTGCATTGGCATTAGATGCCATCGGGGTCACTGTTATTGTTTGCGTCGCATTTGCAACGCTCACTGTATAGCTCCGTGTTGTGCTACTAAAGGCCGGGCTTAGTGTACCTGCCGATACTGTCAGTACGCTCAAAGTCGCATCTGTACTCGGCGCTCGATTCACTGTTACTACATAGCTATTCGTTGTCATCCCATCCTGCGCGGTCACCTCTATCGTAATTATCGTGTCACCACCCTCGACTAAATCAATAGGCTGGCTTGGATCATCATTACCATTCACCGTGATAGTTGCATTGGCATTAGATGCCGTCGGTGTCATTGTTATTGCTTGCGTTGCATTTGCAACACTCACTGTATAGTTCGGTGTTGTGCTACTAAAGGCCGGGCTTAGTGTGCCTGCCGATACTGTCAATGCGCTCAAAGTCGCATCTGTACTCGGCGCTCGATTCACTGTTACTACATAGCTACTCGTCGTCATTCCATCCTGCGCAATCACTTCTATCGTAATTATCGTGACATCACCTTCGACTAAATCAATAGGCTGGCTTGGATCATCATTGCCATTCACCGTGATAGTTGCATTGGCATTAGTCGTCATTGGGGTCACTGTTATTGTTTGCATCGCATTTGCAACGCTCACTGTATAGTTCCGTGTTGTGCTACCAAAGGCCGGGCTTAGTGTGCCTGCCGATACTGTCAATGCGCTCAAAGTCGCATCTGTACTCGGCGCTCGACTCACTGTTACTACATAGCTACTCGTCGTCATTTCATCCTGCGCAGTCACTGCTATCGTAATTATCGTGGCATCACCTTCAGCTAAATCAATAGGCTGGCTTAGATCATCATTACCATTCACCGTGATAGTTGCTCTCGGATGACTCGCCATCGGGGTCACTGTTATTGTTTGCGTCGCATTGGCTACTGATACTGTATAGCTCCGTGTCGTGCTGCCAAAAGCCGGGATTAGTGTACCTGCCGATACCACTAAATCACTCAAGCTCGCATCACTACTCGGATCTCGGCTCACAGTCACTGTATAAGTATTCGTCGTCATCCCATCCGGAGCGGTCACCTCTATCGTAATTATCGTGTCACCACCCTCGACTAAATCAATAGGCTGGCTTGGATCATCATTACCATTTACCGTGATAGTTGCATCGGCATTAGATGCCGTCGGGGTCACTGTTATCGTTTGCATCGCATTTGCAACGCCCACTGTATAGTTCCGTGTCGTGCTACTAAAGGACGGGCTTAGTGTGCCTGACGATACTGTCAATGCGCTTAAAGTCGCATCTGCACTCGCCGCTCGTCTCACTGTTATCGTGTAGCGCTCCTCTGTTGCGTCGTCTTGAGCAGTCACTACCACCATAATCGTGGTGACATCACCTTCGACTAATTGAATGGCATTACTTGTACTGCCATTATCTACTGCTATATTATTCACCGTGATAGTTGCACTCGGATGACTCGCCATCGGGGTCACTGTTATTGTTTGCGTCGCATTTGCAACGCTCACTGTATAGTTCCGTGTTGTGCTACTAAAGGCTGGGTTTAATGTGCCTGACGATACCACTAAATCACTCAAGCTCGCATCACTACTCGGCATTCGACTCACTGTCACCGTATAACTATTCGTCGTCGTTCCATCTAGGGCGATCACTACTATCTCTATATCTGTATCTGTGCCAGTTTCCCCTAATCTGATATTATATGAATCACTACTATCTACAGTCTCACCCTCTATCATAATCGTTGCCAGCGTGCCTTCGGTCACTACCGGCAGCACTCGCACTTCAGCTATCGTATGCGCTACGCTTGCCGTATAGCTAGTCCTCGTTGACGCAAAAATAGGCATCAATTCAATCGTATCTCTATCAGTATCGGTTAGTGTTAAGCTGCTCAAGCTCGCCTCATTACTCAGTGCTTGGCTCACAGATCTCACAGTCATCGTATAGCTGTTCATCGTATTTCTGTCTGGTGCGGTCACGACTATCTCTATATCTGTATCTGTGTCAGCTTCCCCTAATCTGATGTTATATGAATCACCACTGTCTACAGTCTCACCATTTATCATAATCGTTGCCATCATGCCTTCGGTCGCTACTGGCATCACTCGCACTTCAGCTACCGTATGCAATACGCCTGCCGTATAGCTAGTCCTCGTTGGCACAAAAGCAGGCATCAATTTAATCATATCACCGTCAGTATTGGTTAGCACCAGAGCAGCTAAGGTTGCGTCAGGCGAAATTCCTTGTCCGCGCAATAAAGTGCCACATTGCGGTTGCTGAGAATTGCCACAAGCGGGATTGTTATCTTGATCATCACCGCTGCCATATTTAAGTAGCGGATATTCCGTGCTTGTTCTAAATGACCAATTATCTTCACTCCACTGATAATATGGGCTATCCGCATTATCAGGGTTCGCTGCTGTTGGCATTTGCAAGTCTGTCGTGCTATATCCGCGTGAGTTTATTATATTACTACTAGCAGCACTAACGCGATCTTCTCCTCCCCACTTATCGTTATCAAAGTAACTCCCTCTAATGGTCCCTGTATTATCCTGCGCTATAGCGCGTCCACCTGTGCGTGGATTGGTCTCAACCGCATAATATACATTCTCTATGACCCCTCGATTCGTGCGCATAAAAGCTCGGCTACCATCAAGGGCAATGGTGGCATTTCTGGCGTCCCCAATAATATAGCTATTGGAGACCTCAGACTCGCCTGATTCATCACGATTTTCACCGACGAAAAACCCGTGCATAAGGCCGCTAAACTCAATATTTACATGGCTATTAGATATCTTGCCGTTATTGTCTCGCACAAAAGTGGAGAAACTACTGGCACCGCGATAATTGGATACTCCTGTGATATAACAGTTTGTAATACGACCTGTTTTGGTTAACGTATAAGTGAAAATAGCACCTCTTTCCCTGCCTGCCGTTATAGTAATATCGACATCCCTAAGCCCTAAGTTGCGCACTGTGCCACTAATCCTCTCGATGAATCTGCCGTATCGCTTATCGCCAGTTGGAGCATTGACGAATAAATTGGCGATAATATGACCGTTGCCTTCTAAGATACCGCTGAAAAAAGTTTCACCGGCAGACTCACTCCCTATATAAGGCCAGCCGGCACCCGTTGTCCAACTAGATTTATTCGCTGGCGCATCTCTATAACTATCATCGTCGTTAAAGTCCAAGTCGCGCACTAACTCGTAGCCGTTGCAGGTAGCATTGCCGACACCTCCCCCACAACCAGTAGTGACTAAAGTAGCAGTGCTAGATGGTTGATAACCCGAACCATCCAAACGATAACGAATCGCATCGACATCCTCTAGATAACAGATCTCTATCAAACCGTCGTCATCGTTATCTATATCGGCGTCATCACAAACCGCTATGGCACCCCCGGGAAAATCTCGCCATAAAGCGAAACCAGTGACACGAACCACAGCTATGCTATAAGTTATCTCTGTTTCTCCATCCGGTGCCGTCACCACCACATTGATTATGGTACGCGCACCAATCTCCTCTAAAGGAACAAACGCAGTAGTCTCAGCACCACTGACCACAGTCTCTGTGACAAAGTTATCGGCATTCACCATAATCACTGATTGACTACCTTCGGTCGCTATTGCCTTCACTCGCACTTGCGCCAATGTGTTTGACACTGTTACCGCATAGGTCGTCGATGAATCTTGAGATAGATTTATCGTTCTTCCCTGATTATCCACGAGTTCCAAATCACTCAAGCTCGCATCACTACTCGTTGCACGGGTCACAACTATCGCGTAATTCCTTATTGTGACTCTGTCCTGTGCAGTGACTTCAATCGGAATCGTTGTAACGCTACCTGCAGCTAACATAATACTGTCACTCATAGTACCGCTAGCCACTGTCCTCCCATCCACTGTGATAGTTGCATTATCATCAGTCGTAGTTGGCATCACTCGCACTTGCCTTGCTGACACACTCACCGTATAGGTCGTTGTTGTCGGCGCAAAGGTCTCATTCAGTGGAATCGGTGTTGCGTCCGTTTGCGTTAATACCAAACCGCTTAAACTTGCATCACTACTCAGTGCACGAGACACAGCCACCGTGTAAGTTTCCATCGTTATGCCGTCCTGCGCTGTGACTTCAATCGTAATCATTGTCACGCCGCCTTCCGTTAGCTCAATATCTCTACTGGTTTCACCACTCACCACTGCTTCACTATCCACTCGGATACTCGCATTAGGGTGATTCGCTGTTGGCATTACTCGAACTTGTGCTACCGTGTTTGCTACCCTCGCCGTATAGGTTGTCGTTGTCGACACAAAATTCTCATCCAGTTGAAGCAGTGTTTCGTTCGTTTGCCTTAGCTCCAAACCACTTAAGCTCGCATCGCTGCTCGGCATGGGAAATTGATTGGCTAATAAACTACCACACTCGGGTTGCCCAGCCATACCACACGCTGGGTTGCTGAGATCGGCACCGGCATATTTCAGTGCTGGGAATTGTGAGCCATTACCGAAATCCCAGTTGGAAGTTTCCCACCCGCTATATATACCAGTTGCCGTAGTAGGCGACAGTAGTGCCTCAATGGTCTGTTGACTACTGTTTTTGTCGATAACACCAAAATCAGTGCCGACTAAAGTGCCTATCTGTCCATTCACATCACCCGTCGCATAGCTGTTCGTTATAGTGCCAGATAAGAAGCCGACTAAACTGCCTATACTGGACTGTCCCATCGCATTGCCCGTCGCATAGCTGTTCGTTATAGTGCCATCGGACGCGCCGACTAAACCGCCTATACTTGTACTTGACTGTCCCATCACATCGCCGGTCGCATAACTGTTCGTTATACTCCCAATATTGCTACCGCTTAAACCGCCTACCTGCTGACTGCTCCCAGTCACATCAACTCTAGCATAGCTGTTCGTTATACTCCCATTATTGTTGCCGATTAAACCGCCTACCTGCATGCCGCTCCCGGTCACATCACCTATCACATAGCTGTTCGTTATACCACCAACATTGGCGCCGACTAAACCACCCACGGTACCGCGTCCTGTGATATCTACATTTAACAGACCAACATTGATAATTCTAGAATCAAAATTTATCGTGTTGAATAAACCTACCCCATCAACAGATCTATCTATCATTAAGTTAGATATCGTATGGCCGTTACCTGCAAATGTCGCATTCAATGGTTGAAAGCTCCCACCTATCGGTAGCCATCCTTGAGCCGTTATCCACGCCGTATTAATGCGCCCACTGTCATAACTACCAGCATCGTCAAAGTCTAAGCTCCGAACTAACTCGTAGCCACGACATCCATCCTCAGGACAACCTGTCATTATTGAGGTCGCGATTCTACTCGCTCTATAGCCACTGCCGTCCAACTGATGACGTATCGCATCCAACCCCTCTAAGCTACACAGTTCTATCAAACCATCTCCATCTTTATCTATATCCATAGCCGCTGAGACACCGTCGTTATCAGTGTCCTCTATGAACTGAGTACAAGCAGGCAACAAAGGTTCCTGCGCAATCGCAGGTTGCCACAATATAGTTGCTAAGAATATAAATAGTAAAAATTGATTTGTGAATTTCATTCTATCTACTCTTACGAGGAGCTTGTCAACTATTTTGTGTATCTTCATTTTCAATATGAGATTATAAACTTTTAGTTGTTTGATTCGCGTCTGCAATAATTACTGGATTATACACCATACTGCTGTGCGATGCTGTGTAAACACAAATGGGGACACTAGAAAGTTTTAGTCACAGAATTTAATAAGTGAGGATATGTAAGTGTGTATAATCTCTTTCACTATAAAACCCTAACTGAGAAGCTCATCTATCCGTTTATAAGCTATATAAGTAAAGCGTTAAAGCCTCTTGGTCTAGGTTAAATTGAAACTCGCTTAGATAATCCATACCTAGCAGACCGTCAGGGAGAAAATCATCGGGCATTTTGGTAACACCTATAGCCATATCGGCAAATTTGACATCGCCGATGCCGAAACTATCTAATTTTATAGTGCGCGCTTCTACGGTATCGCTAGCGGTGGTTAATGTTAACGGCTCCTCATCTTTAATAGGCAACTCAACATCATCAACGAACTTTTCTCTAAGCACTGATAGAGATGCTCCAGTGTCAATTAGCAGTTCCGCTTCAATAGTATCGTTAATCGTTGCAATTATTATATATTTATGAGGCTCAGTCAGTTCTATCGGAATGGCGACGATGCCCTCGCCTTCAATAAATTTTTCTATATTGTTCTGCAGATATAAGGCTTTTCTATTCCATAAAGGATGTCCAACAATTTGACTGACACTGGCAAGCGCAGTGTAGTAATCGCTTAGCTTGAATTGAGCGTGTGCCAGTTTGTAATAGTAAGAGGATTGAAGTTCGCTATAATCTTTTTCTACCACTAAACCGTAAAGGGTAGCTAGAGCGTCCCAATCTCTTTTCTCAGTTAGCTGCTGCTCGTATTCATCTAATATCTCAGTTATGAGTTCATCTATAGCTTGCCCTTCGACGCTTTGGTCGCCGTATATTTTTGCGTCATAGGCATTACCGAGTGCTTCTAGATGACGGCCAACGATCTGATATAAGCGCGCTTGCAACACCAAGACCTCTGTGTCGTAAGCATTGCTATCTAAGTACGCAGTTATCAGTTGCTGTGCCTCTTCGTATTGATTAGAACGCATCAATGCAACGATGCGTGCAATCAGGCGATTGCGCATTTGCTGGGCAATGTCGTTACCTGTGCGCACTTCTTGTTGGTAAATAATGACTGCTTGCTTTTGGTCTTCTTGCAGCGATTCTTCAAATTGCTCTATGACAATGATATCGGTTTCGTTATAGTCCTCTATAGGAACATTTGCTATCTCATTGCCTTCTGTAGTCGCAGATTGTATCCTTGCTATATTTTGCTTGGACTGATTTTTTGTAATAGATTGTGCTATGTAGTCACGGTCGCTATCAGGTGTGGTAGCTAAAAACCAGCCAACTATCATACCCGCTAGAAACCAAAAAGCTATGTTGAGTAAAGGCATCTTTCTTAATAATTAAACCCTTATTATAAGGTATGTTCTACACCGTAGCATCCTAATGATAGGCACAGTTTAGAATACCTATCGAGCGAGTGCTGTGCGTGCGCATAACATAAGTTTATATTGTATAATCTAATGACCTTTCCGAGCTCTATGACGATTATTAAAAATATTAAATAATGTCCAAATCTAATACACATTCGGAAATTGACCAAATAATAAATCGCTTCGGTCTAAATGATGATTGGCAGGAGGGCACAGCGACTGAGTTGGAAAAATGTGCGGCGCACTCCGACGATATTATCAACGAAGCAGATAGAACAGATCTTAGACATTTGCCTTTTGTGACTATAGATGGTGAAGATGCTAAAGACTTTGATGATGCTATTTATTGCCAACCGCAAGGTGACAGCACAGTTTTATGGGTGGCTATAGCCGATGTTGCCAGCTATGTGCGCGTTGGATCGCTACTCGACAAAGAAGCGCTTAGGCGAGGTAATTCTACCTACCTACTAGGTAGAGTGCTACCCATGTTGCCACCGTTGCTATCAAACGGCTTATGTTCTTTATTGCCAGCCGAAGACCGTCCAGTGATAGTTTGTCGAATGGTCATAGATAATCAAGCACAGTTGTCGGAATACCACTTTAGCAAAGCATTAATCCGTTCTCGCTACCGATTGACATATCATCAGGTACAGACCTTTTTTGACAAAAACCCGCCTGGTTTTTTTGATTCTGCCGAAGTATCCTCTATGTTATTAACCACTGCTAAGCTCTACAAAGCATTGCGCAAATCTCGCCAACTGCGAGGTGCGCTGGATTTGGATATTCCACAAAGGCTATTATGCTTTAACAAAAAACAACACATAGAAAAAGTAATGCTGTGGGAAAGAAACGATACACACTGCATGATAGAAGAGTTTATGATTTGTGCGAATATTGCCGCCGCGCGTTATTTATCGTCGCAGGATTTGTGTTTTTTGAGTCGCGTGCACGAAGGCATGAAAAAAGAGTTGTTGCCGCAGCTCAATAATTTTCTGCGCGACTTAGGTTTGCGTTTAACTGGCACCAAGTCGCAAGACTTAGCGCGTATAGTAGAGCAGACATCTGAACACGAAAACAAAGAGATTATACACACCATGATTTTATCTTCGCTACAACGGGCAATTTATGCGCCCTCAACGAAAGGACATTTCGGGTTGGCTTTGACACACTACACACATTTTACTTCACCAATACGCCGCTATCCGGATCTATTGGTGCATCGTGCTATACACGCAGTATTGAACTCAACCGCCGGCTATCTGTATGGTGCAGACAAACTTGAATCAAAAGGACAGCATTGCTCGATGACCGAACGTCGTTCCGACGAAGCGGTGAGAGATTTAGAACAGTACTTTTTATGTCTACTAGCACAAACCAAAATGGGACGAAAATATACCGGCGTAATCACTGCAGTTGTTGCCTTCGGACTATTCATTGAACTAAGCGAGCTGAGAATCAGTGGCTTGTTACATGTAAAATCTTTGAAGGATGATTTTTACGAGTTTAACGAGGCCAAGAACCGCTTAAGGGGTGTGCGCCGTGGCAAAATATATAAAATAGGACAAGTAATAGAAGTTGCCATCAGGTCGGTACGACCAGATGAGCGGAAAATAGATTTACTACACATTAATTCTTAATCAGCCATCGAAGTGACTATACGCCAGCGGTTATGACTAACAACACAGACACTGCTTTTATGGAACAAGCATTGCAGCAAGCCAACATCGCACTTAGCAAAGGTGAGGTGCCGATTGGTGCGGTGGTAACCTTAAACGATGCGGTGTTGGCTAAAAGTCACAACAGTCCGATTGAAATGAACGATCCATCGGCACACGCAGAGATTCTGGTATTACGCAAAGCCTGCCAAAGCATAGATAATTATCGTCTGCTCAAAACTACGCTTTATGTTACTTTAGAGCCTTGCGCAATGTGTTTTGCGGCAATGGTACAGGCGCGCATAAGTCGGCTGGTATTCGGTGCATCAGATCCCAAACAAGGTTCGCTAGGTGGTGCGATAGACCTTAGAGACTTTGCCATGTTTAATCATCGCTTTGAAGTTCATCACGGCGTACTTGAAGATAAATGTAGCACTATATTAATTGATTTTTTCAAGCGCAGGAGATGACCGAGTAGCAAATAGCACACGATTATATTGCATAAAGATGTCAAGCAACTATTTCCAGCAGACACACTTTCTAAAATCTGCGATACGCCCTGAGCTATATCCGCACGATGACGGCAACGAAGTCGCAATAATCGGACGCTCCAATTCCGGCAAATCAAGTACGCTCAATGCGATTTGCACTCGTCCCAAACTCGCCCGGACTAGCAAAATTCCTGGGCGCACCAGAATGATCAATTTCTTTGCGGTAAAAGCAGGTAAACGGATAGTTGATTTACCCGGCTACGGCTACGCTCGGGCAGCCGCAACCGAACAGCAAAAATGGTCAGTTGCCATTAGCCAATACTTCGCTGAACGCAAGAGTTTACAGGGTGTTGTCATTGTAATGGATGCCCGCCGTCCACTTATGGAAAACGATTGGCAAGTGATACACTGGCTAGACAATATCGCCTTCCATGTGTTACTCAACAAAATCGACAAACTAAAGCAAAGCAAAACCGCACAATGTCTTGACAAGACATCGGCTGCCTTAAGCAACTATCGTGCAACAGTGCAATTATTCTCCGCTCATAACAAACAAGGAGTAGAGCAAGCGAGACAGAAGCTGTCGCAATGGTTGAAAATATAATGCGCGGTATGCCACGGTAGCCCGCGGTAGTGTGTCTACCTTACTTGTTGCGAAACTTTAGCAATAATACGCTAAATGCATCATCCACGAAAAGCCAATGAGGCGTTTATGCTACTGTAATATTTGGTAATAAAATATCTAATAATGTATAGTTAGCTTAGACCAAAGATAAATTTGATGTGCATATTTTTATTCTAGGAGCAGGTATCGCCGGATTAACTACCGCTTATCAGTTGAGCGCTCGAGGTATGAATGTAACTGTAATAGAGCGAGAACCTGAGCCTGCTATGGGTGCAAGTTATGCCAACGGTGCACAACTCTCAGTCAGCAATGCGCTACCAATGGCACATCCATCAGTCTTTTTTCATCTATACAAAAGCCTGGTTAAAAATAAAGGTGGGTTGTTTTTCAAATTGCATTTTTCAGCTAGCCAATGGCGCTGGATATATCATTTTATCAGCAACTGTCGAGCCGCCGTTGCCGAAGCTAATCTAATACGCATAGCAAAGATGTGCGTGCGCTCGCAAGAACTGTATTATCAACTATTCGAGCAGATCGATATGAAATTTGATCTTTCAAAGTCGGGGATATTGCATTTCTATTTTGATAACACCGCTTATAAAATCGCACAACACGAAACTGCCTTACTCAGGCAAGTTGCACCACAAATACGAACAACAGTAGACAAAGATAAAATAATAGAGATAGAACCGGCATTGAAGGCTTTCTCTGAGCATATCGTCGGCGGCTTTTATAGTGCGGAAGATGCAGTAGGAGATGCTAGACTGTTTTGCCTAGAACTAGAGCGTATATGCAAGCAGCGCGGCGTAGAGTTTTTATATAACACTCGTATAGAGGACTTAAAACTAAAATATCGAGAGAGTCTGATCGATACTAGTCAAGGTGATTTTCGTGCTGACCATGTGGTGTGCTGTTTAGGCGTTTATACACCGTTGCTATTGAAAAAGATAGGTATACTGTTGCATATCTACCCACTCAAAGGCTATTCAATTACCTTAGAGTTAGACGATGATGAATCGCAGATGAGCGCCCCTAAAGTCTCGTTGCTTGACGACCAGTATAAAATAGTTGCAAGTCGCTTAGGGCAACGACTGCGCATAGCAGGCATCGCCGAACTGAACAATTACGATCTCGAGCTAAACCCGCAGCGCATCGCCTACCTCAAGCAATGGGTACATCGGCATCTTCCCGGAGTATCAATAAATCGATACACATCGTGGGCTGGACTACGACCTGCTACTCCCTCGAACTTGCCTTATGTAGGCAATGCATACCACAAACGATTATGGTTGAATAGCGGACACGGTAGTTTGGGCTGGACCGCAGCGATGGCAACCGCCGAAGCAGTATGCAATGGGATTTCGGCTGATCTTTGATACCGCTATAGAATCAACCTAATGCGATACCAAAGCACATGCGCTACTTGGCATGTGGTATAGCAACGTACATCCGAACTGCGGTAAGTTGTGAAAATCACACCGCATCACTCTTATAGTTGCGCATCTAGATGCACAGACATATCCTTATAAGGATGTTTCGGTATAAGGAGCAAGCTGTGGGCTCGCATCCCGATTGAAAACTATAATTTTCTTGTCAAAATCTATTTTTGCGTTTTGCAGAGCATTGAGAGCACTTCTCCGGCATATTTCATTTGCCGCGCTACTCGTTATTACTGCGCTACGCTGCTGCGACAAATCGCGACCGATAATTGCCAATAAATCATCTTTTTGTGCAGCAGGTAGTAACTTATCTATAGCTTTTTGCCTTTGCTTTGCTTTTTTGACATCTTCTGGTTTCGCTATTGTAAAATCTACCAAATCACTCAGTGTGAACGGGCTATCGTTTGATCTAGTGTTCAATCTTTGTTGAGCAACTAGAGGTGCTTCCATCAAGTTATAAAATTCAGTGGTGTCGTCTTTTAGGGCTTTCGCATAATGTGCATTTATATTACCGATTAAATCTTCTCCCCATATCATGCCTTTCTCTCTCATAGTTTGTTTAGCGCCTTGATAAACCGTATCAGGAATCTGCCCTTTCAGTTGCTTGACTCGTCTAGAGGTATTGACGAGAAGCGCAGTTAAGCTCGCTATAGAGCGTTCCACTCCGCTTCCTACATCGGCTATCTGCCAAGCAGGGTTGCTGAAAATCGAAGGGGGTTTCATAGCTCTCTGTACGAGTGTTCCTAAATCACCAAGCAAGGTCGTATCGCCACCTTCTATTTGTTTCAGCTTTGCAATCATATTCTGCTGATTGATATGCAGAGCATCGTAGGTTTTGGCGTTGCGGCTATAGGCCTCTTTCATTGTCTTCTCTATTGCTTTTTGAAGATTTGGCACCTGATGTTTAGTTATATATGGCTCTTGCAACACGAGTTCCTTCATCAAGGATTCACTACCGGCTAATTTGCTAGACGCGATCGCTCCCAGTGCCTCGATTTTATTTGTTAGCCATCGCTCTAACAGTCTCATCGCTCTATTACGGGTATTGCTAAGTGATAGATTTTCTCGCTCGCCGAGTCTCCTTCGCAATTGTTCTCTAACCGTAGACAAAGAAGCGACCGGCTCGTCAAATTTGTATCCTTTTTTTACTCTTTGAACCAGAGCATCAAATTCTGTGTCGACCTGTTTCACCACCGCTTCACTAATTGCACGATTTAATTGTGGTAGGGTTGTAATCTGCATATTGTCAATTGCGCCTTCCAAGTCTCTATAGGCATCAGTTATAGACAAACCAGACTCGTTTAGGTGGTTGTATAATTCTAGTTGGTCTTGCTGATGCGCTTGCTCTACGCGCGGTTTAATAACAGCAGACAGCTTGTTCAAAACGATAGTTCGGGCATCGTGTTCATTGCTTATTGCCATCAGACTATCGCCATCTTTTAAGATATCTTCTCTGATTTGATGACCAATACTTTCGGGCGACATCAAGTCTATTTCGCTATCGGGCGCGGCATCCAACTTGCCAGAGAGCCTTTGATTTACCTCGCTCGCAAACTTTTCGGCATTATCTACCTCATCTAAACCAGTGTGTTTTTTTATCCAACTATCAACCAAATCTATTCTTTGGCGGTTGAGCAGTTTTAAGGCTTCGTCGCGTACTGGCATAGTGGACAATTCTTCAAGCTCTTCGCAAGCCATCAACCGCTGGTCCAGATTTTTCATAAGTCGCTCTCCAGTTCGCGGACTTACCAGCATATCCCTATTAAACTTATATCTAGTAGCGGCATCTGACAGTAGCGCATCAAAGTTACCTATTTTTTTTAGAACTAGATCGGCGATGATTCTCTTAATTTGAGAGGAATTAGTAATTTTGAGATTGTCTATGCCGGCAGTTATCTCTTCTCGTGTCTGTTCAGGTATATGAGCTTCCGCTAATTCTTCTTTCAATCTTAGTTTTAGTTGATCGCGCCCATGCTTGATACGATTATCTAAAGCAGTGGCTATCAACTGATCCATTAGTTCGCCTGCTTGTTTTTCGTTATCTAAAGGAGCAAAATCCTTAAACGCGTCTTGTGCCGCTTTGCGTAGTTCTACATCTATCCCCAATAGTGAGACATTCAACCGGCTCAATCCTGGTTGATCAGCAATTTTAGCTTGAAACATTGTATCTATACGGGAATGAAGTTGCCCTTCACTATCAGCACTACCATCGGCAGCGCTCAACTTAGCTATCCATTCCTTGACAGCAGCTTTTTTGCTAGACGCTCCTTCGCGTATTAATAGACGAATCTTCTGGGCTGCTGAATCTTCAGTTAGTATTTGATTGTTATCGCTAAGTAGATAATCCTCTAAATAATTTTCTATATGGAGCGATTCTAAGAACTGTCTATCAATACCATCCTGTTTAGATACTTCATCCAACAATGTATCTAAACGCTTGGTTACTTGTTCTACAACCAAACCATTGACGCGTGTATTAAGCGCTGCTCCGGTTGCTATTTTGGCACTATCAATTTCGGATTTAATCTCTTGTTGCTTTACTGATGATAGGCCAGTGGCGGATAACTTGCTTTTTAGTTCCTTTTGTACCTCTTGATGGTGCTGTTGCGCTTTGGTGATACGGTCATCGAGTATATTTGCTAGCAGTTTGTTTATTAAATTCTCCGCCTGGTTTTCATCCTTTATTTGCTCAGTAGTGTCTTCCTGAGCCATTGCTTGGCTGTAAAGCATCTCACTGATGCCGTCGCGCTCGACATCTCCGGCGTCAATATCTGCTAGATTTTCGGTTTTCCACGACAGCATAGTCTCAATTTTATTATCAAGTGCTGCTAGGTGGTCGTGGCTATCAGCATAGTCACCTTGTGCCGCCAACTGGCTAAACCAAGTTTTTACTTCCTCAACACGAAGGCGGTGTTTTTCTATGCGAATAAGTCTGTCTGCTTCTACCTTTGCATCTTCAATAAAGCGCCGAACTTCCCTCGTTGAAATGGGTCTATTTTCACTTAAGAATCTAATGTTGCTACCACCTACTAGTTTCAGATCAAAATACTTACCATAGGTCTGATCAACTTTCATTGCATCAATAAGCGGTTGTCTTGCTTTCATAACTGCTTGGCGATAACTACTGCTTGTTTTATAACGCAACCATACTATCAATCTACCGAAAATATTAGTTCCGCCGATTTCAATCGCATTCGTAGAACTGTTTAGGCTTAGATAGCCGTCGTGCCTACGGTTGACTATAGCGCTTAGAGATTGTAGATCCATTATTAAACCCGATTCATAAACGAGTATCTATAATTGCTAGATAACTCTTGATTCCTTTGAGGAAGTCATTTTCATGGTTTCAAAGCTAATTTTCTGATCTCTTAAAAACCGAAGCATACCTCGTTGAAACAAAGCTTCGGCATCGGCTTGGTTCATAACTCTGCTTCTGACCTTGGTTAACTGTGACTGCAAATTTTCCAGTAGAGTTCCTCTAACTGGCATGGGTATAACTTTATCTATCATTTGCCGTGTGTGGCTGGCTTTTCTCATACTTGACTTCATACTTGACTTTAGACTTGCTGCCGTACTTTCTGTAGTCGAATTATCTGATACTTTTTTAATCAACTCATTCAATGTGAAATGTTCAAGGTTTGCTTTACTACCTACTCTTTTTTCGGCAACCTGCGGACTTTGTAATACTTTATAATAACCCTTATAATTGTTAGATGTTAGAGAATGTATATACAGTTGATTGATTTCGGATACAAAATCGTAATCCCAGGTATGACCCTGTTGGATTTTTTCTAACAAAACTTTATAATACTCCTTCGGTATTTGTTCTTTAAGGGCTACTACTTTTTTATAGTTTTCGACAACAGGTGCATATAAGGTTTTTATGAAATCCGACACCGTTGTTTCAGCATCCGTCCCCAGCTGGCTGCTACGCTCGGATAGTGAACCTGGTTTCTGCTGTAGTAATTCTTTGAATTTACCAAGTAATTCATCTTTGTGTTCGTATTGCAACAAATTAGACAAAAATTTCTCTTTATTGATACCCAGTGCTTCGTAGGCGTCCTTATCTTTTACATAAGCTTCTGTTATAGCTTTGTTAACACCTTGTTGCATAGCTTCAGCCTCGGCTTTGTTGACATAAGGATTTTGCTCTACCATTTCTTTCATTAGCGCATAGGCACTATTGAATGGACTTGGTTTAATCACTTCGAGTACCTCTTTTTTACCTTTAACCCATTGGGTTAGCAAAGCAGCTGCTTGCTTGCGCGCGGTGTTTACAGATAGCATTTGCGATTGACTTTGCTCGGCAAGATTTGCTTGTACTCGCTCCTTGACTTCTGGTGATGGGCCGAATGGTTCGTCGACACCTTGATGTGCCATAACCTGTTCCAACAAACTGTCAAATTTATCGTCTATTTGTTTCAATACTAATTCGTTAACGACTGCCATTAATTCTTTACTAGTGGTAATCTTTCCATCGATAATCTTGTCAGCCAATTCTGATTCTTGTCTTGTAGGTAAACCAACATCCTCAAGCGCTCGGATTAAACGATTATGTAATTTCAGACGCGCTTCGTCGATATGTCTGTCCAATGCAACCGAAAGCACCTTATCTACATGCGTTTGAGCTTGCTTCCTATTCTTTATGGTGCTAAGTGCTGGTATATCGTTTAAGGCTGCTGCGTGGACTTCTTGCTGCAGAGTGCTGGTATCTATATCATCAATCTTTAAACCACCTTGCACATCCTTCATTTTTTCCGCAAGTGCCTCGTCGCAACGCTCTGAAAAATTATCTTTGCTCTCAGTTGATCCGCCCGCACCGCTAAACCAGTTAACAAAATCCGTAGCACTCTTGACGCTAGAGTCTCTTTCATCCATCACTTGTTCAATAAAAAGCCTCACTTTTCTGGCTCGCAACGGCTTAGAGTCTGACAAGAACTTATCTTCAAGATTACTATTTAATTTGTCTTGAAAGTCGGTGCCATATGTGTCGTCAGATACTAAGGTATTGACGACTCTTTCTTTAGCATCTGAGATTGATTGCCTATAACTACGGTTAAATTTAAAGCGCACCCAATGCACCGCACGACCAATAAAGGTGGTACCTTTAAGCTCTAGTTGATTATCCCGGTTGACAGTCAAATAACCATTCGATCTGCCCATTATAGAAGCAAGACGTTGTAAATCTATAGCACTCATATTGTCCTCCCTTTTAAGTCGCAATGGGAATCTATTCAGCTCAACAAAAACCAACCTAATGATTGACGCCTTACAGACCAACTTGCAATCTCAGCAGTCGCTACGGCACTCCCAACCGTGGCATTGGCTTAGTCGGGTTTTCGTTGGGTTTTTAGAACAACTAGCCCTAGTAATATATTAAACAACCATTCCAAGTTGTCAAGTTACTTATACAGTTCCATTCTAATCTCCCTACTAGGTAAGGAATATCCGTCGCTGTTCATACCTATTCATACCTAAATGACTAAATGACTAGGCGCAGAATAGTATATAATTCCCCTTTTCTTAACCAGCCAAGAATATACGGCAAAAGTGCCAAACAAAGCGTTGCTCAGTATGATAGCCACTATGGTAACCCAGTCTAAAAAGCAAGGTGTTAGTTATATCCGAGTGTCTGCGGAATACCGCGGACAGCGCATTGATAACTTTTTGTTCAGAGAATATAAAAATCTGCCCAAGAGCTATATCTATCGCATAATTCGTTCAGGTGAGTTACGCGTGAATAGCGGGCGCGTGCAACCTTCATATAAATTGACCGACGGAGATAGAATCAGAGTGCCACCGCTGGTGCACAAGGCTTCGCCACCCCCGCGCCTATTGGATACTGATGTGGATTCCATAGCGAAGTGTGTCCTATACGAGGACGACGAGTTATTAGTGATAGATAAACCGGCACATCTTGTTGCACATAGCGGTACTGCCCATAGTTTCGGTCTAATTGATTTACTCAAACATAAATACGCAAATAGCGACCTGAACCTTGTACATCGCCTTGACAAGGATACTAGCGGTTGTCTAGTTGTTGCGAAGTCATACGAGCCACTGCTTCGCCTACAGCGGTTGTTTCGCGACTCGCAAGTTGAGAAAATCTATCAAGTACTAGTGGTGGGTCGTTGGCAACAACCGCAGCGTGTTTCTATGCCACTGCGCCGTGTAACACAGAAGCAAACGGTGGCTGATAACGGCAAGTATGCAGTCACTGATTTCTCGCCTATACGGCTATTTAACGACTATAGTCTAATGTCAGTCTCATTAATTACCGGACGCACCCATCAAATTCGCGTCCACGCTGCACACTGTCGACACGCTGTGGTAGGCGATAAAAAATACGGCAATTTTGCTGAAAATCGCAAATTTGTCCGCTTAGGTCTCAAGCGTATTTTTTTGCACGCCCATCGCGTGTCGTTTAATTGGAACAATCGGGTATTATCATTTGAGGCTGCACTGCCTGATTCTCTACAACGGATAATAGACCAATTAGCCACCGACTAGTACATGTCAACCCCAAGTACATGTCAACCCCAAGTACAGCGGAAAGATACCTCGTAAATGCTATAATGCTCTACCTTTTGAATACGCCTTGAATACATCTGCTCTAACAATGTACTTTCATACTTTGCACTTTCATACTTTGTACTTTCATACTTTGATAGGGTGCCTGGCGCGCATAACCATAAATCAGCTATGCCGAACCGTGCGACACGCATCTCCTTCGCTATTATGAAAACAAAAATTGTGCTAGCCTCGGCATCCGATTCACGCCGACGATTGTTGGAGAGACTGAAGCTCCAGTTTGAAGTTCATGCAGCTAATATAGACGAGACCGCACAACCCAACGAACAAGCGGCGGAATTGGCAAAACGATTATCGTGTGCAAAAGCAGTCGCGGTTGCCGACCATTATCAAAATGCTTTGATCATAGGTTCCGACCAATGTGGCGAAGTTGACGGGCAAATCATCGGCAAACCGGCCGATGCCAAGCAAGCGTGTGCACAACTCGCATTATGTTCGGGTAAAGAAGTTGTTTTTCATACCGGACTGTGTCTGTTTGATACTAAACATCGGCATCATCGCTACGAAAGTGTGTTAACACGGATACACTACCGCCCTTTTAGTAGCCAAGAAGCACTGGCTTATGTGCGTATAGAACAACCTTTCGATTGTTGTGGTAGCCATCGCTCGGAAGGCTTGGGAATAGCACTATGCGATAGTATTCAAAGTGCCGACCCAAGTGCGATGCTCGGATTGCCTTTAATCACGCTGGCCAAAATGCTTGACCAAGCTGGTGTGTCATTATTGGCTTAAGCAGTAGTATGACGGCTGCAGTGATGTACTGGGTAGAGAGCGGCAGATTAGAGTGTATTGGTGCGTTTGGTAATAAGCCGGGATTGAAGGCACGCGGTCAGAGCGACGGTGTCGGTAATGTGTACGAGCGAATGTATGCGTCAGGTGAGTTACGGTTTTATGAC
Organism: Chromatiales bacterium; assembly: GCA_014323925.1. Taxonomy (NCBI): domain Bacteria; kingdom Pseudomonadati; phylum Pseudomonadota; class Gammaproteobacteria; order Chromatiales; species Chromatiales bacterium. The sequence continues at coordinate 19,297 of JACONC010000014.1, forward strand.
GGACACGCGACACCGGTATCGCACTTTATCAAAGACCTTGCATTTAGGATTAGATGCAAGATGGAAGGAACTTGGTGGCAATTGCAAGGCGACGATGAAGTTGCATATTATTTAGTTCTACTATAATGACGGTATGGAAAACAAACAAGGCAATTTAATTGATACAAGTAAGACGATAGAGAGGCAGTTGCGACAGCGTGCCGCTAGTCGCAGGCGTTTCATTGAAGTGCTAAAAGTGAAAGATGCCGGCGGTGCATTAAGTCGTTTTGATTTAGAGTTTATCCGTCGTTTTGATAGACAGCGAGTTATGGAGTTTTAGTTATGACCGAGATAGCTTTATATAATTTATTGAAGCGGATACCTGATGCTACTGATGACGAAGTAGAGAAGGCGGTTGCTGATGTTACGAGCACAAAGGAAGTAGCAACTAAGTCCGATATAGTAGAGCTAAAAGTAGAGACTAAGGCAGATTTAAAAACAGGTTTAGCAAACCTAGAGACTAGGCTGACCAATAGAATATATGCGGTTGCGGGAATAATTGTCACAGCCGCCGGATTGATGATAAAGTTTTTAAATTAAATGTGTCGCGTGTGTCATATAGAACACCATCGAGCTGAGCGTAAAGAAGCGATAAAAGGTTGGCATGGCAGGACTTTATCCGTTAGCGTTGCTTTAATATAATGCTGGGGTTTGCATCCGCCATAATAGCAAACTGCTAATCTGTGTGCCGAGTCTATCGACAACTCTATCTAACAGATCTTTATGTGGTCGATAAACTACGATGTTTTCAACCCCTACAACTTCTCGCGCAACTTGCTGTGGTGAAGCAAAATTATCTATCAAACCTAAATCTTTAGCGTCTTCACCAGTCCATATTAAGCCGGAAAACAACCGCTCTTCTGCAGCGAGTTTGTCGCCTCGTCCCTGTTTTACACGGTTGATAAATTGCTGATGCACTTGCTCTAGCAATCCCTGCATGTGCGCATCGACGACCGGATTAGAGACTGCAAAAGGATCAAGCATATCTTTATATTTCCCAGCCTTCTGCACACGACGCTCTATTCCTAGTTTGTGGATTGCATCAACCAAACCAAAGCCGTTGAAAATGACGCCTATAGAGCCGACTAAACTGGAGCGGTCAGCATAGATTGCATCGGCAGCGGCAGCAACATAATAAGCCCCTGATGCACCGATATCTGAGATAACCGCATAGCACGGCTTATCGGCATATTTTGATCGCAGGCGTAAAATCTCATCGCTGATATGCGCACTTTGCACTGGGCTGCCGCCAGGACTATTAATTTGCAAGATAACCGCTTTCGCACTTTTGCTTTCGTATGCCTGCTGCAAGGTTTCAATGATATCAGCCGCCGATGCTGGTGTGCCCTCAATAATTGGCCCCTCCAATTTTATCAACGCAGTATGCTCGTCTACTAGCGTCGGCTGTATCCCCTCTGGCGATTTCAACGATATCACAAATGATACGATGATGCCAACGATTAAAAGTCGGTAGAAAATACGCCAGCGTCTTGTCCGTCGCTGCTCTTTCGTATAATCTTCCAGCAAAGAACGCAGCGTGTTTTGTGCCCAGCTTTCGTTGTTGCTTTGCGGATTAGAGTTTGATTGATCTTTTATATCCATTTTTACCTCTTTGATCTAAAGCTATCCATTTTATACTCCATTTTATACTATTTGCTTGAACTTACACTATGCCGTTCTCTAAGGTCGCACCCGCGATTTGCCTCGCACGAAGGGTGGATGTATCCGGCCAGTTATTTGATGCTCAACAAATAGAGTGCAACCTCACTCATCAGATTAGGCATCCAGCGTGTAGTCGGAGAAACTTGGTACGAGTGATTCACTCCGACATTTTTTATACAACGGATATTTTTTTTAGCACAGAGCGCCTCAAAATCAGAGATCGTACACAGATGGATATTTTCGGTCTCGTACCATTGCGCCGGCAACACGGTTGTAACTGGCATCCGGCCATTGAATAGCTCCCACCGACTCTTCCAGTATCCCATATTATAAAAAGTGATAATCGTCTGATTAGCAATGCGTAGCATTTCATCCAAAATTCTATCTGGGTGGCGCACCGCTTGCAGGGTTTGCGTCATCAGCACATAGTCAAAGCTGTAGTCGGAAAAATAATTGTGCCACTGCCCCTCAAGGTCGGCTTGTATCACATCAACGCCGTTCTCTATACAACGCACGATATTGTCATCGCTTATTTCCAATCCGAGCCCAGATACATTCCTCTCTGAGCGCAGATATTTCAATAACGCACCATCGCCACAGCCTAAATCTAGCACTCGCGTGTTCGGCTTAATCCAATTACTGATGAGCTCCCAGTCAGCACGCATCATAACCCCTTCGCTATCTGTTCCATATACGCACGCAAAATTTTATGATAGCTGGGTACTGGCATCAAAAAAGAATCGTGTCCGTGGTGCGCCTCAATCTCACAATAACTGACACGGCTATTAGATTGTACGAGGGCTTTGACTATTTCATGCGAGCGCGTGCTGGAAAATCGCCAATCAGCAGAGAAAGAAACGACTAAAAAACCGCAACTAGTCTGTCTGAATGCGCTACTTAAATCACCTTCGTATTCCGCTGCTGGATCAAAGTAATCTAACGCTTTGGTCATCAATAAATAAGTATTTGCATCAAAACGATTGACAAAAGACTCTCCTTGATAACGCAGATAGCTTTCAACTTGAAATTCAACATCAAACCCGTAGCTTAGTTTAGGTGTTTTGAGTTCTCTGCCGAATTTTTTCCGCATCGCATCATCCGATAAATAAGTGATATGCCCTAACATTCGCGCTAACATCAGTCCTTTAGCAGGAACACCTTTGTCGTAATAATTACCGTTGCAAAACAAAGGGTCCGACACAATCGCTTGTCTTGCCACCTCGTTGAATGCGATATTCTGCGCCGACAACCTCGGTGCGCAAGCAATAAGAAAAGCGTGGGCTACTTTGTCGGGATAATCTATCGCCCACTGCATAGCTTGCATACCTCCTAAGCTACCCCCTATCACTGCTGCCCAACAAGGTATATCAAAAGTCTCTCTTAACATATTTTGGCTACGCACCCAATCCTTAACGGTAACGATAGGGAAATCGGACGCATACAGTTTGCCCGTTTTAGGATTAATCTTATTAGGACCACTGCTGCCGCTACAACCACCCAAATTATTCGGACAAACAAAGAAGAAATGATTGGTGTCGAAAGGTTTACCGGGGCCTATACAGTTATCCCACCAACCGGATTTTTTATCCGACTGACTATGATAACCTGCCGCGTGCTGGTCGCCCGACAATGCATGACAGATTAAAACGGCATTGGAGTGTTGCGCATTTAGCGTGCCATAGGTCTCGTAAGCCAGCGTAAACTCAGGGAGCACATGACCACAATCCAAGGTTAAACTCTGGTTAAAATTGAGCTGTGTAGACTCAACTAAACCTACGGAATTGGAAAAATCTTTTTCGGTCATATCTGTAAAAATAAAATGATCCTTAGTATAAAGCAATTATTATATGGCAAACGGATGCCAATATTTTTACTCGCTCAGCAAAGCAATAGAAGATAAATGAGTCGCCTTACAAATGTGTAGCTGATATTTTAGCTGATATTTTAATTCGCTCTTCTATTTAATTTACTTTATTCACCCAGTATATCTATCCGTGAAATACTACATCTCGGACTACGGATTGGCTAGTGTAATGTTTGCAACAATTTTCGCAACAATTTTTTCAACCAGGCAGATAATATCTATAGCTTACGGTAAACTTCTGCGCTACTGTCCCTAAACTCGTCGGCTTTTTCTTTCAGTCCTGTTTGCACCGCCACTTTTACATCACTAGCCCCAATGTTTGCTGCATAGGCACGCACATCTTGGGTAATTTTCATCGAGCAAAAACGCGGTCCGCACATCGAGCAAAAGTGAGCGAGCTTGGCAGCTTCTTGCGGCAAACTCTGGTCGTGATATTCCCTAGCTCGTTCGGGGTCTAGGCTCAGATTGAATTGATCTTGCCAGCGAAACTCAAAACGAGCTTTAGACAAGGCATTGTCTCGCAGTTGTGCGCCTGGATGCCCTTTCGCTAAATCTGCAGCATGAGCTGCTATCTTATAAGCAACCAAGCCATCGCGCACATCCTCACGATCCGGTAAACCCAAATGCTCTTTAGGCGTTACATAACACAACATTGCAGTGCCATACCAACCAATCATCCCAGCCCCTATCGCCGAGGTAATATGGTCGTAAGCTGGGGCAATATCGGTTACCAAAGGACCTAGCGTGTAAAACGGTGCTTCCATACAATCGTGCAACTCCTTATCAACATTTTCCTTTATTAGATGCATCGGTATATGTCCAGGACCTTCTATCATAGTCTGCACATCGTGTTGCCAAGCAATACGGGTTAATTCACCCAAAGTTTGTAATTCGGCAAACTGTGCAGCATCGTTAGCATCGGCGATACTGCCAGGGCGCAACCCATCGCCTAATGAAAAACACACATCGTACTGTCTCATAATCTCACACATCTCTGCAAAATGCGTATAGAGAAAATTTTCTTGGTGATGCGACAAACACCACTTCGCCATAATTGAACCGCCGCGAGAAACGATACCAGTGACGCGTTCAGCAGTCAACGGAATATAACGCAATAACACACCGGCATGAATCGTAAAATAATCGACGCCCTGCTCAGCTTGTTCAATCAGTGTATCGCGGAAAATCTGCCAACTTAAATCTTCAGCTTTGCCGCCGACTTTCTCCAATGCTTGATAGATAGGCACAGTGCCTACCGGCACCGGCGAGTTACGAATAATCCACTCTCGGGTCTCGTGTATATTTTTGCCGGTGGAGAGATCCATAATGGTATCTGCTCCCCAACGCACTGCCCAGATCATCTTTTCGACCTCGTCGGCAATAGAAGAACGGATGGCAGAGTTACCTATATTGGCGTTAACCTTGACCAGAAAATTACGCCCTATGATCATCGGTTCAAGCTCCGGATGATTGATGTTAGACGGCATAATCGCCCGTCCTTTAGCAATTTCCTCACGCACAAATTCAGGGGTTATCGTATCTGGAATCTCGGCTCCGAAACGCATACCTCTATGCTGGCATAATAAATCGGCATAAGCCGGATCTTTTTTAATCTCGCTCAGCCGAGTGTCTTCGCGTAGCGCAACATATTCCATCTCTGGCGTGACGATGCCTTTGCGCGCATAGTGTATTTGCGTGACACAACGCCCTTTAGTAGCGCGGCGCACCGCCGGCGCATGGCTGTTAGACGAGACTGTCTCGCAATCGGCACGCTCGTCTATCCATAAATGGCGAGTCTTTGCTATGCCACGATATAAATCTATTGCTATAGAATCGTCGCTGTAGGGACCTGCAGTGTCGTACACTGGAATCGGCGGATTGGCTATAGGGCCACTCTCACTAGGTGTGTCACTTTGTATAATCTCTCGCATTGCTACCCGTAAATCAGACCGCGAACCAGCTACGCGGATTTTACGTGAAACCTCTTGCTTAAGTGCCGCAGGCAAAGTTATCTTTTCAAACTGTTCGGGTGTTTTGCTCATTGTGCCTATCATTATCACCTAATGCCGATATATGCGCAAGCGAGGGTTTACAATAGGGTCGCTGCCACGGTGTAGAGTGCGACCAGCGACCAAACAGGTTGTGTATTAATGCCAGATAGGGATATTTAGACTCAGCTTATTTACTGTAAGCTAAACGCTTGGGCATATGCAATGCCTGGGAAGCCAGAGGTGACACACCAATGCCAGATATGAACTAAAAGTTCGCTCATGTGTGGTGGCATCTTACAAAGAGTTGACTTTTAATAAGGCATCAGGTCAAATCTATAAAAAACTCTAATTCTTATATTTCTTGTTCTTTTTATTCTCTTGCTTGGGCAAATTCATACTTTCCCAGAGACTTCACATAAAAAATACAATCTTCACTAGATTCACATAAAATCTCATGATTTACAGGGCTATTGAAGCCTACATAACTACTAGGAGAGAGTTTTTTTTCATCCCCATTGATTTTTAATTTTATCTTACCTGTAATAATAACTAACTTTAAATTGTTAGAGTTATGTTTAAATCTTCCAGAATATCTTTTTTTCAATTTAAGAAAAGTACCATTCTTATGCTCTTTATCTAGCTGACCCCATAAATACGCAATCCTAAGATGAGGACCGCTTATCCAGCTAGAGCTTTGATCATCAAGCCATATAATATTACTGGGAAACATATTTATAGGTTTTTCTTTAGTGAGAAAGGCTTTTTCAGGAGGCATAACCAAATAAGGAGCACTTTCAATTTCAATAAAGGCAAGGTTGTTTTTACCTTTTGCTGCAGTAATATGAATTTCTCCAAGAGGCTGTTTCCAAAATGATCCAGTAGGCATCCATAGCTTCTCAGCTTTTGGATCGTCATTATGCACTAAACCGCTTATGACAACCCCTTTATAGGTTACATTATGAATATGTGGAGGAGACTCAAAACCATCTATAAACCTTACTAAGAAACCCGTAGCTATTTTATTGCCTTTAAGATCACCCCATAGTACAGCTGCTTGAGGGCTTTTTTCTCCTCTAGCAGGGTTTAGCTTTTCCCATTTTAGCTCTGCGTTTGAAACAATATCAGGAGAATTTTTAGTAGAATCATAACCACTACAAGCCAAAGAAACAAAAGCCGTAATAAAAATTAAATATTTCAATGCGATTTCTCCTCTATTTCTAGTCCACCATACTTGCTACGCCAATTGTAAAAGGTGCCTTGTGAGATGCCGAGCTCGCGACAGATATCCTCTGTCTTCTTTCCTGCATCGTGAAGCTTAATCGCACCTACAATTTGCTCTTCTGTATATCGTCTTCCTCCTGTTGTCTAATTTAACTGGAAATCTCATCTTTGTCATGGCCCGGTTTTCGGGGGGAAGGTCAAAACTTACACGATTTAGATTACAAGCTCACCCCTAAATTTGTGCTTTGGTTTAACAGCATCGTACAGAAAGCACGACCTTGTAGGTCGGCATGCTATACTAGGCTTTCGTCAAGGCAGAGTAATAACAATGCCTATAACTGGCACGAAACAGATGACATTTCAGAGCGCGATAGCTGGCTAGAGCTGATAATGTTAAGGATAGCAGTCAGCTATGCATAAGTGAGTGTTTAGGTTATGCAGGCACCCGTGGTATGTTCGACACGCAAGACACAGCTAAGCATTGAGCAAAACAGCAAGCAACAAAAATTAAATAGGTGATACAAACGCACGGCTATTGGATTACCCAGATTAACTGCAACAAAACTTCAGAGTATTTATGCTGGCACCGTTAGGATTACACAGGCAACACAGTAGTCGCGTCCGTTGAACAAACACGGCAGAACGGCAACATGACAGAACAGCAATTTGGGCAGAACGACAACATGATAGAACAGAAATTGGGGTAATTTGCATGAAAGAGTTAAACCCTAAAGAACTAAAGCACTATATGAGCGAAGCGAGCAATCCACCGTTGTTGATAGATGTGCGCGAACAGTGGGAATACGATATCGTCCATCTGCCGAATTCTGAATTGGTGCCGATGGCAAAATTACCAACACAACTGGACACATTAGACCGAGATGCCGAAGTTGTGGTGATTTGTCATCACGGTATACGCAGCCGCGCAGCAGCCCTTTATTTAGAGCAACAAGGTTTCAAAAAGGTCATTAACTTAAAAGGCGGTATAGATGCCTGGGCGCATGAAGTAGATCACAGTATGCCGACCTATCGTTGAAGTATAATGATATAACATCTAAAACTTATAAAAAAGCAAAACTTATGAAAAAGGACAGCTATGGTTCAATAGTTAAAAATACGAGCGGCTTGCTATTTGCGGTCATGGGTCTATGCGCCTTTGCATACGCCGAAACTGCAACTCAACCCAATACCATGCGGGCAGCAGAAAAGCGCGGTTTGCTAGAACTCTATGAGCTGGCAACAGAACACGATATGCGTTATCAAGCCAGTGTCGCTAATTTTGAAGCAAACTCATTGGAACCGAATATCAGTCGCGCACAGTTATTGCCGAGCGTCTCGTTTAGAACAAACCGCACTAAAGTAAACGACCAGAAGGTCAGAGGTGTCACATTCGAAGGAGGAGGTAATTTCAGTTATCAAAGACGCAATATGACACTATCACTTGACCAGTCTATATTCAACAGAAAGTACTATATAGAGCTCGCCCAATCTCGCTCTAGAGCGCAACGCGCCCAGCTTGAACTGCAATCCGCACAGCACGATTTGATGCAGCGTATGGTCGAGACATATTTCACGGTGCTCGATTCACAAACGCAATTGGAGTTTACCCGCGCCAAGAAGGAAGCCGTGCAACGGCAGTTGGAACAGGCGCGTGCGCGCTTTGATGTCGGCTTGGCAACGATTAGTGATGTTAAAGAAGCCGAAGCCTCTTACGACCTGACGGTTGCCAATGAAATCTCTGACGAGACCGAATTGTCGGTCAATCTGTCTAAGCTGCAAGTCATCATCAACGAGCATGTATGGGCGCTAAAAACTATTTCGGAAGATACCCCTATCGTGCACCCTGAACCCAAAAATATAAACGCTTGGGTGGGTACTGCCACAGAACAAAACCTGGAACTACTTGCACAAAAGTTAACGGTCAATATCTCCGAAGACGAGGTGAAGCGACAACGCGCCAATTATTTCCCAACATTGGACGCTTATGTGCGGCGCAACGAAAACGAAACATTTGGGAATATACCAACTGAAAATACAGTACGAGGCACTGAGTTAGGTATAGAACTGCAAATCCCACTATTTTCTGGTGGCGAAAACTACTACAGAACCAAGCAAGCCTCGCAGTTTGCACTGGAAAACCGCAAGCAACTTGAAGAAACACATCGCATGATCAAACAACAAGCACAGGAGTCGTATTTGAATGTGCTGGCGAGCATCAGCAGAACCCAGGCGTTAGCACGCGCCGTGGAATCGGCACAAAGTGCTTACGAGGCAAATGAAATCGGATTTAGTGTCGGCACCCGCTCTTCAGTAGATGTGCTACTTGCAGTAGAAGAGTTGTTCGCTGCGAAGCGTGACTATATCACTGCCCGCCATCGCTATGTCGTCGATTTAATCAATCTGAAAAGAGTAGCAGGTATCCTCTCGGCAACCGACATACAGCAAATAGATCAGTGGCTTCGTTAAGGCGAGTGGCGGATTGTAGATAAATGCTCTCTATAGCCTATCGGCTTTTACTATGGGCCGGGCTACCGCTACTACTGCTTTATACCATTACCGTAGGTGTTAGATCTCGTAGTTTTCGCTACATCCTGCAACGATTCGGCTTGCGACTGCCGGCGATGTCAAAGCAACCATTATGGATACACTGCGTTTCGGTTGGTGAACTCAACACTGCGCTCGTGTTATTAGAACAATGGCTTGATAGATACCCTGAAGACCGAATACTCGTCACCACCTCGACGACGAGTGCCGCTACAGTCTTTGCATCAAAAGCCGATGCGCGTATGCAGCATTGCTATTTGCCCTTAGATTATAGGTGGTCGATAATGCGCTTTCTAAAGACTCTCAAGCCAAGGGTGGCGATTGTTATGGAGACCGAAGTCTGGTTTAATCTGTTTCACGGTTGTGCCGAATTGAATATCCCGAGCGTAATTATCAACGCTCGCCTATCAAAACGCACCGCTGAAGCGAATGTTTGGCTGCGCCGCTATTACCAGCAGAGCCTGGCTTTGACTAAAGCTATCTATGCAAAATCTGAACGCGACCGAGACACCTATATGCGGGTGGGAGTTGTGCCGTGGAAAATAAAAACCTTAGGCAATCTAAAATACGCTGTGCAATTCGCTGACCGGCAGTTACCGAACCTGATTAACAAACCTTATATACTCGCCGCTTCCACTCACGACGACGAAGAACTGCAAATCGCCAAAGCATGGCAACAAATAGAGCACGGTAATTTCGCATTGGTCATCGCACCGCGCCATCCGCAACGGCTACAAAAGATACTGCACACCCTAAACCGCCATCGTATACGCGCCCACTGCTATCACCCCAATGCGACCATCGGCGATGGCGATACCGTTGTATATGATCGTATCGGCCAGCTCCCTCAACTTATCAAGCATGCGCATCTAGTCTTTTTAGGTGGCTCGTTGATTGACAAAGGTGGGCATAATATATTAGAAGCTGCAATGCTAGGTACTCCGCAAGTCACTGGTTTCTACTTAGACAACATAGCCGAAGAGGCACAGGCGCTCAATCAAGCTGGCGGACTTATTATTGTTGATAGTGCCAACGCGCTGCCTGATATTTTCACCCGTGTTGTCCAACAACCGAACTACTATCAACAGAATGCTGTCGCGGCAAAAAACTATCTAGCACAGCGCGCCGATGTGGCACAAAATTATATCGCTGAATTGGTATCGCTGAATTTTCAACCTTGATGATAAGCATCCACCAAAGCGGAAAAATTATCCTCTGCGTAGTGAAAATCACTGCCGTATTTAGCAGATAACTTTTTCAATGAACGCGCTAGACGATTAAGGTTGGCTTGCCGCCAGGGACTTCTTCTAACGCATATGCAACTGCGATCAAAATCGACTAAGTAAGCCTGATCTTTTTCGGGATACAGTAAAATATTATGCGCATTGAGGTCTGCGTGATAAACATTTTTATCATGAAAACGACGGATAGTCCTGCCAATTAATTGCCAATGCTTTTCTTCTATCTGCTGTTCGCACAACAAGGCTGATATCGGTCTAGCCGGTCGGCAGCTCTGCAGTACTATATCAGCGGTATAAAAAATGAGCCTGTCAACATAAGACGCAGCACAGGGCACCGGCGCCGGTAGGTGCCAGCGTTGTAACTGATGCAACAGCCGCCATTCTACAAACACATTGACATAGCTACTGTGAATATATAGATAATAATCTCTTAGCAACCGCTGCACCGCACCACCGCGGTAATAATGCTTGAGCAGATACTCCTGTTCGTCGTCGTCGAACTTAAAGAAAATTGAACCGTTGCGTCCTGCTTCAGTATAACCAGACACCTGTGCAATTTCAAATAATTCATAGCGGTTAAACCAGTGCGGTGTAACTGGTAATTGATAGTCATACAAGATATGGCGGTCGTCAACTCTCAGATAGGCCTCAGTGGATATCATGCTTTAGTAATTTTATTTCTACTTGATTTGAGGGTCTATTCTATAACACGCAACGCATATAGCCATATATATTGAGATTTTACCGCTTGTCTGCTGATAACGACCGTTTGTCGGAATTATGATTTTTTGATAGGACAACCGCAGTATCTTTACTTTCGTTATTTACTTTAAATCGGACAGGAGCTCAGAAAATGATCAATTACATTAAATACGCACTGATACTCATAGTATCGTTAGCCCATTCGGCAGCGGCAAATATAGACCCTGACTATAATCTAACTTCCGAGATTGCCGCGTGCATTGCAAGCGCCGCACATCAACACAATTTGGATCCATTGCTGCTGCTAGCTGTGAAATATGTCGAGACCGCTGATCGAACCGACACACCCATACGCTATAACAAAAACGGCTCTTGGGACATTGGGCTGATGCAAATCAATACGGTCTGGAGAGACACACTACATCGTTACGGCATTGACTACAACGATTTAGAAATTCCCTGCACCAATATCGCGGTGGGTGCTTGGATCCTAGCCAATAATATTAAACGCAAAGGCCTATGGGAGGGGGTCGGTGCTTATCATTCAAGTACAGCACCTCTCTCGCAAAGATACCGAACTAAAGTAAAAGAAGTGTGGCAAGAATTGCAGCAACTTAATTTATCGATAGGCAGCGGAAATTGAGGCGCAGTTCATGATTGAGGCGATGAGAATGTTTATCGCAACAAAGACGATGTCTAGAGCACAAATTGTCTTAGCCAGTGCTTTTATTATCTTTATACTCTCGGCTACCACTATTTTCATGGTCTATCAATCCGATGATCCATCGTATACCTACAACGAGACAAAGGTGCTACTCAATCCGTTAGCCGATCGGCAAAGCGATTTAGAGCAAAGCACGGGTTTAGCGATCGACGATACGGTTGGGGTCTCCGACTTCGGTCGTCGTTTGGATGCCACAGACGAACGCCTGACAGCTATAGAACAATCGGCTGTGCTACTGCAAAGTGAACTATCAAACTACAATAGCACGGCAGTGGAGACATCGCAGGGCTTGGCCGCAGAAATGCGAAGCCTGAAGAATCGGATGGCTGAATTAGTGGCTACCGACAATACATTGAGCAATACTGTTGCTCGTATAGAAGCCTCTATACAAACAATTAACACTGAGCCGCAGCCACCATCAGCCAACCAGTTACCAGTAGTCGGTTTGAAATTATTAAGTGTTTCTATCTGGGACGACGGCGCAGTGGCAATTGTATCTTTGGGCAATAGAAAAACCGGGTTATCAGTGGGTAATTTTTTTGCCGGACTGAAAGTTGAAAATCTATCGGTTGCCGAACAATCGCTTACGCTGTACGAACCAGCAACCGACAAACTTTATACGCTCTACGCCGACGCCATCGTCTATAAGGAGGCGCCGGGGCAATGAAGATAAAACATCGATATATACGCTATTTTATAGCGGCAGCGGCAGTCACTGTTTTGTTCTTTATGCTTGGCATGTCTGACAATAATGTTGACTTTATCAATTTAGAACTGAGCCCACTGCAAAAAAACCAAATGCAGCATTTGGGTCTGCAAGAATCCGAGATGCGCGAGTTTTTACTCAAGCGAGAGATCTATCAGGGTTATCTGAATACCGACAGATTATCCCCTCACGAAGTATTAGGAATACTTGCACAGGATACCGCTAAGCGACAACAGTACGCACGCGCAGCCGCGCGCATCCGCACAAAACTAATCAACGATACGAAGAATTTTGAAACGCTTTACTTAGAAGAGGTATCTCGTTTGACTAACCCCCCTTAACCCAACACAACTTAGAGGAGAATATTATGTTTAAGAACTTCAATCTGTACATCGTTTTCTGGTGTGCACTTTTCATCACCGCTACTGCATTAGCGCAGCCGGCGCAGGACTCAACAAACTTACAGAAAATGAAAGAGAGTGATTTCAAAGTGATGGATAACGCTAATCCTTTGACCGTGCTGACCCGAGCAGATATCAAAGAGACTTTTGCTGGACTGCGAGCCACGGTCGATAACAGCGGTGACTACTCAATCTATGAACAAGATTTAAGGTATAAAGTGATCGAGCATGCCGGCGGACTGGCAATACAAAAATATACACCTAAATTGACTTGCTCTAAATATAGATACAGAGAAGGCAGATCGCTCTGTGAAACAGAAAATGAAAAATATGCAGGTAAAACTAGCATCATGTGTCACTTTGCTAAAGGCACCAAATTATGCACACATACTCTGGGCGGTTCCTATGAATTGACCCTAGGCGGTTTGCTGATGGGAGAGAGTTATATCGCCTGCTGGCGAGAGCGAATACCCATATACGGCATGGCCAACAAATGTGCCCATAAACAACACCCGCCGAGAGTTTATGTGTGGGATACACCATCAGCGACAGAATGATAGGCTGCGGGTACTCGTTGCTCGGCAAGTGTGTGTCGGTGATGCGCGCTGCTCGATATTTCAGTAATGAGGCTTATTGCTATGCGATACAAACTGTATGCTCAGCAGATGTATTTGACTGGCAAAATATCGTCACGCATCTTTGCATACACGATATTAGCGGTATGCATCTTAGCAGCCATCCTACTCAGTGGATGTCAGGCATATCCATGGATGACTTTTGAACAAGATAGACCTATGGCTTCTTATCCTGAACAAGATTTTTTTCAACGCCCGCTGGCAATGCAGCTACCACCTGCAACGCTACGCGCCAATAGTGCACTGCGCAGCGACAATACCGAAGAAGCGACTTATTTGAAAAATATCGTGCAACTGTTGGAACAGACTAAAATGCTGGCGGCGAACGCGCAAACACAAGTACCACCTCAGCAACGCAAAGTGTTCAATTACAGTGCTTATGAAATAGATGTAGACACCGTTATCTTTGCTATCAAACGTTATTTGGCAGCCGACGATTACACCCCGCGCGGCTTTCAGGCATTGCCGCCGAACCGACTAAAAGCGAGGTACTCAGATGTTGAATAGAAACTATAACGATAACACCTTTGTCGTCGCCAGCGGCATTTCGCCGGCCAATCTAGAGTTGTTGTTTTCTACCACGCTGAGCATTCTTATCTTTATGTGGTTTGTATACAGACTCATGGCACTGTATAGAGGTCTGCAACACGGTGCATTGTCCGAAACTGCTTTTTTGTTTCAAGTGCTACGGACGATAGCTTTGATTATTCTGATTATGGCTTTCGCCCATTATTTACTTTCCTCATAAATGAGTAGGAGTTTTTCGAATAGGAGTTTTTCAAATAGGAGATTTTCGAATAGGAGTTTTTATGTCCAAAAATAAATTGATACTTAAACCCATAATTGCCATAGCCTTAATGTTCCTAGCATATTCGCTAGCACAAGCACAACTACCTACGCCGCCTAGTTTCGGTGGCGGTAGCAGCGGTGATTTTTGGGAATATTTTAGAAACGCACTGATCGCCATTTTCACAGTCGCCGCAGTGGCATTGTTGATTATGGCGGTACTAGGTGCCGGTGGGGGACTGTTGAATGCGCTGAAAAAGGGACGCGAGCAAGGCGAGTGGGGGCATTTCGCAATTACCGTGATTGCAACCATCTTAGTGTTGGTGTTGATTATCTTCGGCACTGTTCAGATCATCCAGTATATCAACGAAATATAGAGCAGAGATTGGTATGAAACCCGCCGACTTTTTAGACGACGAACCCTTGATGTTAAAAGGCTGCACTGGTTCGGAGTTAACTTTTGTAATAATCGCCTCGGCTATCTTTTGGCTGTTTCTGTCGGTGGTAGTGAGTTTAACGCTGTGGAATATCTTCGTCGGTCTTATACTATTTATGATAACGGTTCCTATAACGGTATGGCTAATAACTGTTTGGTACAGCCACCTCAAAAACAGCCGCCCTCGGCGTTGGCATTTGCAATATTTAGCACACCGTTTGCATTGGACTGGCTACTTCCATCAATGCCAGCACATCGGTAGCTTTAGAGCGCATAAGTTTTAGGACGATAAGATGAATCGCTATCATTCGGCGGAAGCCAATCTAGTTGCCCACATCAAAACTCTGAGGATGGTCGGCACAGGTCTCTTCACTATCTGCTTGTTGCTGACTGCCGCGCTGTTTTGGGTGGCACGCGAACATCGCTTATCGCTGCCGCCTGATTTGCGCTTCGGCTCTAAGCTAACTACCGGCGCTATAGAACCACAGGAAGTTTATCTATTCGCCGGGTCAGTATACCAACAGCTCTATTTGTGGCTGCAAGATGGTAACGCAGATTTTTCCGATAACATACAGAGGCTGCGCTATCTGATAACCGATGATTTTCATCAATTCTTAATGCAAAAACACAGCGAGTTAACAAAGCGCGGTGAACTCAAGGGACGCAAACGCAATCTGCAGCCAGCCGGTGTTTACCAAGGCGGTTTAGTCAAACAGACAGCAAAGAATGCCTGGGTCGTGCAACTGGATTTGATATTGAATGAAAGCCTAAACGGTATCAAAATCAAAGACCGCATCGCAGTGCGCGAACATATACCCGTTATCTACAAAGACATTAACTCAGCGTATAACCCGTGGGGTTTACTTTTAGATGTGCCCCAACAACCATTCATCCGTATTCCCAAAACCGCAGACGAAGACCTGCAGTATGCTAAGGGAGCCAATCAATGATGCGAGGCTTTTTCATAGCACTCATATTGTTATCGGCAAGTCAATGTTTGAGCGCAAGCGAAGGCTCGCATATCTTTTATCAGCACGAACCGTTGCAAATGCAACTGCAAGTCGGACAAGAACAACACATTATTTTGATGTCTGAGCCGTCGGTCAAAGTCGGTATGCCGGCATCTTTGCGCGACAAGCTATCGGTGACGACGATAGGCTCGCAAGTATGGCTGCGTGCCGATTATAGTTTTGCCGATGAGAAAATTCTGCTCAAAACGCCTTCCACCCAGATGATATTAGAACTCTCTGCATCAGTAAACTATGTAGCAGGCGAGACTATCTATTTAAGCTCTGGGCAGGATAATTTATTAGCTGATGCAGATAATGAAGATTGCGCTATCGGGATGGTAGCACTGGTGCGCTATGCACTGCAATGGGCTTATGCACCGCATCGTTTATTAAATAGAAACCCTTGTATCAGAGCCACGAACTATCCTAAAGATATGATAGACATCATGCGCTGTTTGAAGATTAATGAAGCTGTGTGCGGCGGTGGTGTGATGGCAGCTCCCATTGCGGCGTGGCGCACGACTGAGTTCTATGCCAGTTTGTTGGAACTTAAAAACACATTGCAAACCGCTATCACTCTAGACCCTCGTGCTATCGTCGGCGACTTTAAGGCCGCGGCATTCGCCCATCATAGATTAGAAGCTGCCGACAGCGCGCAATCGGTGACCGCGCTAGTCGTCATCGGCGACAAACCCTTAAGCCGCTCAATAGCAAAACAACGATGGCTGGATAGAACATCAGTAGCAGAACACCCTACTACACCATAGCAACCCAATGAAGCGCAACCCCTTCGTCTATATCTTAGCGATAGGCTTCAGCATAGTCGTGCTATTGATACTGATAGCCGATAGCAGCGACGATCATTTATTACCGACACCCAATGGCGTAGCGTCTGCGCAATCTGCACCCGACTATTTAGCCGCAGATAGCGACAACCCTTCGGAGGCGGTGAAGGCAGTCGGTTCGCAAATTAATCAACTGCGCGCAGAGCAATCCGCCTTTAAGGCAGATATGAATCAAACGGTGGAACAGCTACACCGCGAATTACGGACATTAAACAGCGCAATCACAAAACTTAACAACCGCCCGAGTACCAACCCCTATCCAACCGATGGTCGTCCATCCAATCTATCATCGGAGACCACCCGCCAACCATTGAACCCGACAACACGCGGCTCGGAACCGATTGCACCCTACTACGAAGAACCACCAAAGGTCACCCCACCCACCACCCAAAAGCCACCGGCTTGGCTATGGATAGAAGACCTCAGCGCATCAACATACGATTTTAATAATCAATCCGATACCCTGACGAATGAAGGGCTTGAATACTTGAATATAGATAGCCTGCAAACCATTCCTGTAACCGACAATGTGCGCGATGACACCTCGCTTATTATTCCACCTGCCACCATCATCCGCGGTGTCACATTGACCGCTGCTATAGGCCGCCTACCAGTGCGCGGGCAGTTGAACGAACCTTGGCCGATTAAAGTCATCAGCACTATGGAAGGTTATGCCGCCAACGGATACACCGTTGATGCCGCACAAATGATATGGGATGGTAAAGCATTCGGTGATGCTAATTTTGAATGCGTGCGGGTTGTGCTCACTCGGGTAACTTCGGTGCTACCCAGCGCCGTAGTCAGCTATGTAGAAGCATCCGATACCGACAAAGGCTTAGGTTATTTAAGCGATAGCTACGGGCAACCCTGCCTGAAAGGCAAACTCGTCAGCAACGCTGCCAAGCAAATGACCGCAGAAGCCATACTAGGCATCGCCCAAGGCATAGGCGAAGGCTATGCCGACACACAACGAACCCGCACAGTGAGCCCTGAGGGCAATACGGTGGAGAGCATCACCGGCGAAGAAGTGCGGGTACTCATCGGACAAGGCTTCGCTAAATCAGTCGGCAATGTTAGGAATTATCTGGCTTCTAGATACGATGTTTGGGATGCAATATATGTGCCTCCCGAACAGCAAGTCGTCATCAATGTAGATCAACCACTGGAGTTTATTTATGACCCAGGACAAAAACTATACGATAGTTCAATGTTCGCCTTTAAGGTTGGCAACGATACGGGTAGCTCTCGCCTTGATTGAGATGCGTGCGTGCTATGTTGAATACCTATAGCGTATGCCTATAATATAAACATAGACGAGGAGAAAAATGGATATTATTAATTTTTTGCAAAATTATTACCAAGCAATACTGACAGTAGCAGCCTTGTTGGGTGGCTTGCTTGCTCTTGTCATTATGAAAGCATACTTCTCCTTTGTTAAGTGGCGAACGGAGGCAGAATTCAAACTGGATGATCTTGAGCCTATTAGAAAAAATGCAAAAGCAATTACTGAATTACTGGAGAAATCTAAGCCATAAGTTACGATATAAAGAAGGCGTTGAAATAGAAAAATTTCTGAAAATTATCGGACTGGTATTAAGAGATCAAGTGCTGGAAGTTCTCAATGACTCTAGCATAAGCGAACAAACCACATCGCCCGACATCCCCGAACCTAATCCAACATAGGCAAATAGATAAGAAAAGATACTAATCACTCGTATCAAAACTACCGCCCTAGATCGATTATCCTAAATGCGAGTTGCTTCTTTAGACAATTTTACCTCTTGCTTTTGCCAATCTGGCAAATAAACACTCATTAAAGAACGAAACAATTTGCCATGGTGAGAAACTTTAAGATGTAGCAGTTCATGAATGATTACATAATCCTGTATTGCTTCATCTAGAAACAAAAGCTCGCTATTGAAGGTTACAAATCCATCCGCAGTACAGAATCCCCACTTCTTTTCGAGCCTTTCTATACGAACATCGTGTGGGAAAACCCGTATCTTTCTAGCCCATGCATTCACTTTATATCTAAAGTCTCTCTCTAATTTATCTACTCCCATAGACTTTCTCCATTAGCTTTAGAATCTTGTCCGTTACATCTAACATATTGTCTTGTTCCATGAGTGGCACCAGTCTCGCATAGATTTCTAATTTAAGTTGTCGTTTCTCGTCGGTATTGTCGTTGAAATTTTCGAACTTCTCAAAAGAAGTATTTATTTCTATGGCTAGTTGCTTAGGATTTTCCAAGTTTGCTTTTTTAAGACACCAATAGATTAAGAATGTTTCTTTATCCAACCCCAATTCTTTTTGTGCTTTCTGACTTTCTATAGCCTCATTAGACAGTTCATAGGCCTTTCGTAAGATTTCCCTTGATTTTTCCTGCCCATCCTTAAATTCTTTTAGTATTTCATTTGCTCTCTCATCTATAGAAATAAGCGCCGGATTTTCGTTTTGCTCCTCATTTGCCATCTTTATTATGGATTTTAGAAGATTCATCACTTTGATAATTTCGCTGGTAGTTTTATCTTTTTTGAGCTTCGTTAAAGTTTCGGCATTAATTTCAAAAACTTGGTCAACCTTATATGTATGTGCTTGTAGATTTTCTCGGATAAATCTTTCCGTTTTTCGGCCTAATTCATCCAAAAATTTAGTTTCCTTCGCATCGGGATCTCCGCTATATGCTCTAATTAAAAGTCGCTGAATCTCGATAATATTTTGGTATTTGGACATGTAAGGTTGTAGTCTTTTATCTGGAGAAAGCACTTCGTAAGCATCTTCCAGTTCTTTTGCTTTTGCTACAAACTCATCTCTTATCTTAGAGTCTTTGAAATCTTCATAAAGTAGCTTTTCTACTAATTTATCGTCTTGGGTTGCCAAGATCATAGGCAAATAACCCAACTCCTCATCTATTAGGTTTTTGAACCTATCAAACAGGCGATCTATATCTTCTATTACAGCATTCACTTCGTTGGCATCAAAGGCTAATGCTTTACTCATAGACTTGAAAATTCCAACAAAATCTACTATTAATCCACAAGGTTTGCGAATACCTGTGCTATTTTCATAAGGTCTATTGACTCGCGCAATAGCCTGCAACAATACATGATCACGCATAGGTTTATCCAAATACATACAGTAGAGTATAGGGGCATCGTAGCCGGTCAGTAGTTTATCGGTCACTATCAAAATATGAGGCTCGCTATCCGCTTTCTTAAAAAACTCTCTAGTTTGTTTTTCTTCGGCTTCGCTCTTTTGATATTTATCAAGTATTCCTCGGTCATTATGCCCTTTTGAATAAATTGCTTGCGACATTCCGGGTAAAAGTTTATCTAACGCCTCTTTATAAAGTGCACAAGCCTCTCTATCAACGGCAACAACAAAAGCCTTATAACCTAACGGTTGCACCTTTTCTTTGAAGTGATCGGCAATAAATGCGGCAACCTTATCAATCCGGTCATCGGCTTTCAAAAAAGTTTTAAGGCGCACAGCTTTTCTAAGCACTTCGTTCAAATCGTCTATATCGCTAACACCCTCGCTCTCTGCTTGCTGTAGAAATTCCTCTTCCAACAACTCGTCAGAAAGTTTTAATTGGTTGGGGACATTTTCATACCTTAGCTGTAAAGTTGTACCATCCTCTATGGACTCTCGTATTGAATATTTATCCAGATAGCCTTCTTTATCGTACTTACCGAAAATCTTAAAGGTGCCTTTGCCGCTAGCGGTTTTATCTACCGGCGTTCCGGTGAAGCCAAATAGCGTGGCATTGGGCAAGGCAGCGGTAAGGTAATTTCCTAAATCTTTATTAACTGAACGATGCGCCTCGTCAATCAAAACATAAAAATCCTGACGAGTGCAGCTGTTATTTTTAATTTGATCAAACTTATGGATCATTGAAATAATCAAACCACCAGCATTCGCCTTTAATATTTCTTGCAATTCTATTTTACTCTCGGCTTTACGGACCACGATTTCTTGGTGGCTTTCTATCAAGCGGTCAATCCAACCCGAAAGCTGTCCTTCGAGTTCTTGTCTATCTATAATCATCATCACCGTTGCGTTTGGTTTCCTCTCTAAAATTATGCGTGCCGCAGTAATCATCGTGAAGGTTTTCCCAGATCCTTGAGTATGCCAAATCAGCCCTCTCGTTTTGTTTTTCTCCTTCGTACATCGCTTATCAATCTTATCTATGGCTCTTATCTGATGTTGTTGCAATACGGTCTTTTTTAGTTCATCATCCTTATAAAAAAATAATACACATTGTCTAACTAGTCTCAAAAAGTTGGCTTTATCAAAAAAAGATTTAACCGCCTCTTCCCAAGTGATGTTTTTCTCTCTTTTGTGCTTTAATTCTTTTTTCCAGTTAAAGATATTTTTTCTTGAATAGTTCCAAGTAGCTCCGTAGAAATACTCGCAAACATCAGCTATGTTAAAGACTTGCGGACAACACAACATCTCAGGCGTTTGTTCTTCATAGCGTGCAAGTTGTGTTATAGCCTCTTGCATAGGGTCTTTATTTTTAGGATTCTTGTTTTCTACAATGGCAAGCGGTATACCATTGACAAGGAATATAATGTCCGAACGATTTTTATGTGAGATACTGGCATGCGCCCATTCTTGGGTGATATAAAACTCGTTATTCTCAGGATTCTCGAAGTCTATAGGGAAGATAGGTCGCTCTCTTCGCTCCTGCTGATCATAAAAACTTCTGCGTCCTTGTAGCCAATCCAAAACTTGTTTGTTACCCTCCATAGTATCCGGAATATTCTCTATATTTCTGATAATCCCTCGTGCGTCATCCTCATTTATAAATGGATTGAGCCGTACTAAATTTTGCGCCAATATATCATAGAAAAATTTGCCTTGTGTTCCTGCCCTGAAAGCCGATGCCTTTTCTACTGTTATATATTGCCAACCAATATGCTGTGCGTATTTGATAAAAGGCTTTTGCACGGCTTCCCTTTCGGTTATCAAACGAGACATTATTGATTGCTTTTGTTGATTAAATGAACAATTAGATTGATAACGGTATCTTTATCTTTGGTTTTGCTTTCGGCAACCAAAAGTGTCAATGCAATTAAAGCATTGTCGGCGATGCGTTTACTGCCTTTCGCCGAATACAGAAGTTTGTTTAAGTTTAAGAACCAGATAAAGATGAAAGCGCCGATTCTTTTATTACCATCCACAAAAGGATGATTCTTAACAATAAAATAAAGCAGGTGTGCCGCTTTCTCTTCAATACTCGGATAAAGATCCTTGCCACTGAAAGTTTGATAGATAGCATTTAGCGAACTATCAAATCCACTTTGCTCTCTCTCTTTACCGAATAAATCAGTCGCTTGCTTTTTCTCAATGAGCTTCTTTTGCAGATGTGCTATAGCAGACGAGGCATTTTCATAATTAATAGCAGATCCTTGTTGCGATGTCGTTTGCTCTATGCTCAGAGCATTGCGGTCGTATGCGTCTAAAGTTGCAATTGCATAAGAGTAGTCCTTAATAATATAAGAAAGTTCCGATACTGCATCGTGATTCAAACCAAGGTCTTGTAAAAATTCTTTCACTGCAGTTCTAACTCCGAAACATCAATAGCCAGTTTATCTACTCTAATTTGTCCAGTCATTAGTTTATTGAGCATAGATTTGAAAAGTGCTTGCAATGCAGATTTTTGCCCCTCATAGTTTTCAATCCTTTCATCTATTATAGAAAGGATTGAGGCGATTTTCTTTTGCTCAGGAAGAGGCGGGATCTTTATATCTTGTGCATACGCGGTATTTCTATTCAAACCAGGTACCGCAGAATCCGAATTTAATCTATCTAACGCAAGACCCTTAAGCAAATAGTAAAGAAAATCTAAATCACATTTTGTGTCACTTTTCGATACATAAAAAGTAGTATCAATAGGGAAAAATGATATATCACTCTTATAAACAGATCCTATCGTTCCTTTTCTACCAATAATGATTCCTGGTTCTGTTACCAATGGTTCATTATGCTTTCCTATTAAGCCAGCAGAACTAAACACTGGCACATCACCTAAAATTCTCTTCTGCTTTGGTAACGATTTACCATAATTTAAAACCGCTACCTCCCCCAACTTTATCTCCCGCCATCCCTTCCAATAAATCGTTTTACCTTTTGTTTTTTCGCTCTTCGTTCCATAAGTGAAAAGATGTTGCATCATGGATTTTTTGAGCTCTTTTATGGTTTTTATAAGCTCATCTTTAGCATCAATGTTCTGTTCAATCTTTGATAAAACGGTAGCGATTTTCTTTTGCTCAGAAAGAGGAGGAATAGGGATAGAAAAATTTTCAAAATTTTTTTTATTTAATATTGGGACTGTTACTTTTGCGGCACTCTGGATTAAACGTTGCCGGCAGTTATGAAGCATATAATATATAAAATGTGGGTTATAGTTAGAATTTACTATAACAGAATTAATTTGCTGATTTGTAGTTGAATAATTATCGTTAATCATTCCTAATTTTCCGATATTACCAATACAACCAACTAAAATAGAATTCTGAGGTACAGGAGTACAGCGCTCATATCCTGCCTGAGTTAATTTTCTATGTGCTGATTGGACATATTTACCATTATCAAGATCAGCAGGAGATATAAGATTGTATTCACCACCGTAGAAATTTTCATTTTTTGTGCTGGGTGTAGAGCCTGTTATCACTTCCCCTATCTCTTTAATTTTAGTAATACTCCAACTCTCTGGTATCTCTCCAATTTCAGTTTGTTTCATTTTTTCTTGCATCATGGTCGTAATCCTGAAGTCACTTTAGTTCAATCATAGAAATAATTTTATTCATCTCTTTATCCAAGCGGTTAGATTGACTGTGTAGTGTTTTTAGTTCAGTCAATATGTCAGGAATTTCCCTATAAGTTTCTACATCGCTCAAGCTGATATAGCGCGACGGTGATAGATTGTAGTCGTTCTTTTCTGCATCTTTAATCGTGATGACTTTGACGAATTTCTCTTGGTCTTTGCCTGCTATGAAGGCTTGGGTTATTTTTTCAATACTCTCATCGGAAATATGGTTTTTAGGTCTCCCTTTATAAAATTCTTGGCTGGCATTCAATAAAATAATTTTTCCTTTCTTGTCAGCAGATTTCTGTTTGTTTAAGAAAACAATAATACCTGCCGCAGTTGTATTATAAAAAAGGTTTTCGGGGAATAGAATCACACCCTCTATCAAGTCTTGTTCTACGAACCACTTGCGTATAAGTTTCTCTTTATCATCGTGTTTACTACCGCTACCGCGAGTAACTGCTCCGGTATCCAGCACGATTGCAGCTCTACCCTTTGAGTTAAGAGATGCCGCTGCTACTTGTACCCATGCCCAATCTCCTTTCCCTGATGTGAAGCCGCCGTAATTTTCAAAACGTTCCCATGGATCATTTTCATAAATTTTTGTATCAAACGGCTGGTTCCACATTGGGTTGGCTATTACGATATCGTAAGTTTTCAACCGCCCACTCTTAGTTTTAAATTTAGGATTTTCCATAGAATCCCCTCTTTGTATATCGCCTTCAATATCGTGGAGGACTTTGTTCATACAACCTAGGGCAAAATTTTCTCGGCCAAGCTCCTGCCCATATAGCTTAAGCGGCTTTTTGTTTAATGGGTCGTTTTCTTTGAGTACCAGTTGCAACTTCACCAATAACCCAAAAGAACCGCAGGCAAAATCATAAGCAGTTTCTCCACCTTGCGGTCGTAGAATTTTTGCCATAACAAAACCCACCTCGCGAGGTGTAAAAAATTCTCCTGCCGACTGTCCGCTATCTTCGGCGAATTTCCTCAGCAGATATTCATAGGCGCGCCCCAAAAAGTCAGGTTCTACATCTCGTAAACCTAAACGATAACGCGGATTAGAAAAAGCATCTATGACCCCTCTTAAAGCAGCGTCGCTGATTTCCCTCTCTCCTTGCAACGATGCATTGTAGTCCACTATATCAATCACACCACTAAGGGAATGATTAGGATTTGCCTTTACGATATCGCGCATAGTCAGTGTCAATTGCTCACCTAAAGAATTGGGTCGTTTAGCTTTAGGCCACTTAAAATTTTCTTCTCCACTAACGACCGACCACTTCGCCGATGGTGGAATATAAAAGCGGACAAGCGCTTTATCCTTTCTGATAAGTTCCAATGCTGTCTCTTTGCTTCCTACTCCGTCGGCAACTCTCTTGACCTCGTCATCAAACACATCAGAAAGCCGTTTAATGAAAAGCAACGGTAATATATAATCCTTAAATTTAGGTGCGTCTTTTGCGCCGCGAATAGAGCAAGCGGCACTCCACAGCATCTGCTCCATAGACTGGGTACTCAAAACCTGACTCCTAGTCACACCTCTTTTAGAACGCTGCGAACTCATATCAGTGTCAACGGTTTCATCTATATGCAACACCTCATCATAAAGTTTATCAATCTTCTCTTTCGCTGACTTCCTAATAGCCGTTTTGCCATTCTCCCAACGATTTACCGTCGCAAAAGAAACACCCAACCTAGAAGCTAACTCCTCTTGACTTAAGCTAAGTTTTTTTCTGATTTCTGTTAATTTTTCTTGCATTATATGATCTCCTAGTGTAGAATCGTATATTATATGTTATAACATAAAGTATAACTTATAAGGTATATTACATGAGCACAATCGCAACAGTTATTTATTAATAAGTGTGGATAATAGAACAAACAAAGAAAAAACTCAAAGACATTTTAAGATCCTCGCCTTAGATGGAGGAGGAGTAAAAGGCATTTTCTCTATCCAGTTATTATCACTTATAGAAAAAGAACTTGGGATAAGAGTATATGACACTTTTGATATTATAGTGGGGACAAGTACGGGAAGTATTGCCGCAGGTGCTATATCAATAAAATATCCACTAGAAAAACTTGTAGGAAACTATACAACATGGGCAAAAGAGGTATTCAAGAAAAAAAGAATAGGCTCATGGATACACTGGTGTTCAAAATATGATTCCAAGCCATTAGAAGATCACCTTCATCAAACATTTGAAAATATAAAATTAGGTGACATAGAAAAACCTCTGATTATTAATGCTACAGATGCTAGCCATGGTGGTGTTTATGTTTTCAAGTCAAGCTACCAAAAAAAGCAACGAGGGGAGGAGAATTATTCTAGAGATGGTAATACCCCTTTATTTAAGGCAGTTTTGGCCTCTTGCGCTGCTCCGACTTATTTCGACCCGATAGATATAAACGGGGTTCTCGTCTGTGATGGCGGTCTCTGGGCAAACAATCCTGCGCTTGTAGGGTATGTTGATGCAAAAGTGAATTTTCAGGCTACATCTATAAAAATTTTTTCACTGGGAACAGGTATAAAAAAGCAGTCTTATAAATGGCCGAGATTTGGAGCATGGGGATTCTGCACTGGATGGAGAAGAACAGAGTTTGTAGATTTTGTTATGTCCTGCCAGACGATGTTTCCTCAAAATTCGTTACAGCTGATTGATAGCGAAGGTATCTTACGCATTAACCCAGAGATTAAAAAATGCAGACTTGATAATTACAAAGCCATCCCCACATTGACGGCAACTGCTAAGACAGAGTTTGCAGATAAACGAACACAAATTAAAAATTTTTTAACCGACGAGGTTGATTATGCTACATAAAATATTTTAGAAACGGAGGCGACTATGCAACACGGCACATATTTTGAAAAATTTCTAGAAGATACAGTAAATTTAAATAAATCTAGAATTGATAAATTAAAACAGCATGTAAATGCTATCACTGATTTTATCGCTGAAAATCATAGCAGTTATCAAGCATATAGTAATCAGGGTTCGTATGCACTCAAAACTATTATCAAACCAGTTGACGATAACGATGAGTTTGATGCTGATATTTTAGTTTTTATAAAAGACAGTAATTTTAACCCCCACCTATATCGCACTGATTACGTAGAGCAAGTCTATCGAGTATTCAAAGACAATAAGACTTATAAAGATAAAGTCAAAAAGAATACTAGGTGTGTAACAATTGAATATACAGGAGACTTCCACTTAGATGTCGTTCCTTGCATAGAACATAATGGCAATCATTATATTTGTAATCCCAAAGATAAAAAGTATGAAGAAACAGACGGAGATAGTTATAAAAAATGGTTATTAGAAAAAAACAAAACTGTCGGCGCAGGAAGCAATAATTTTAGAAAGACGACTAAACTGTTAAAGTATTTAAGAGACCACAAAAACACCTTTTCAGTCAAATCTATACTACTCACCACTCTATTGGGTAATCAGGTATATGATAACGAAAACGACGAAATTTTTCCTGATCTTCCAACAACATTAAAAACGCTTTCAACCCGTCTAAATCGTTTTCTTCAAACTTATACGACAATGCCTATTATTACAAATCCTGCTCTTATTAGTGAAAACTTTAATAGACATTGGGATCAAAATAAATATCAGAATTTCCGAGATAAAATTAAGTTATATACTGATAAGATAAATGAGGCTTATGAAGAGACAGATCATAATGAAAGCGTAAAAAAATGGAGAGAGATATTCGGAGATGACTTTGGTGAATTAAAAAAAGATGAGTCGTCAAACTCTAACAATACTAAAACTGCTGCCACTACAACATTAGTAACCCCGACTGTGGCTGCAAAGAAACCATACGCTACTGATAAAAATACAGAAAAAGTACGGTCGTTCAAGCCATTCCTTGATGAACTACAGAAGATAAAAGAATTTCCCCCCACATCAATAGTCTATTATCAAAAAGATACAAATACATTAGCTATAGATCTTAAGGTTTTACCCTGTCATTATGTGGAAGATAAAACTCAAATATCTGGATGGGTAGTAAAACACTGTGATACGAATGCAAAAGGAGTTATTACTGGTGAATATGCCGTTATCATTGATCTGAAAACCGGAAGAGTATATGAATTTGAAGGAAAAATAAAACAAATTGCTAAAGAACTTAAAAGAAAATATGCTGATTTGCACCTATATCCCAATGGTAGTTGCTGCCTTGGTATAGACATAGAAAAGAAAAAGAAATCTTTGAGTGAATTTGTTATAAATGATGTATTTCCTTACTTTGTTTGGCAAGCTTACTATGCGAAGTATAAAGAGATACCACCAGTCGGCGAATATTCACATGGATCTAAAGGATTAAAAGAAGCTCAAAACGATTATGAATCCACTATGGTACATCCACGTAAAGCAGGTGCACATAGAAATAAGCCGTGCCCTTGCGGAAGC
The DNA here is from genome assembly GCA_014323925.1 of Chromatiales bacterium. Taxonomy (NCBI): domain Bacteria; kingdom Pseudomonadati; phylum Pseudomonadota; class Gammaproteobacteria; order Chromatiales; species Chromatiales bacterium. Next base: position 47,348 of record JACONC010000014.1, read on the forward strand.
GGTAAAAAATACAAAAAATGTTGTTGGATAAAAGACAATAAAATGAGCATTACTTTAGGAGAGTCTAAGCGTAGCTCTATCCACAATGCTACTTCTTTTTAGCTTACACCCGACTATACCATTCGGTTCCGTATACTCGGATGTGTTCAAGGAGTGTCGGGTTGTCTATAGTGCGGTATAGTATCAGGTCTACTGTTTGTGCCATTGGAATTTCGTCTAAGGCTGCGCCGATGCGAGCTTGGTCGCTGAGGCTAATGTGGTCGCCGAATAGCACAATATCTATATCCGAGGTGGCGGTGTTAGTGCCGGTAGCTCTAGAACCGAATAGTACAGCGCGCTCTACTTTGTTATAGCCAGAAATAATATTAATAATTGCCTTACGGTGTTTATCTTTGATTTGGTGTGCCATTGCCTCATTGTTTGCTTTGTTGTTTGCTTTTCTCGTTCAGGGTTGCGTGCAGGCGCAGTAGAGTCGGATAGTAGTACTTTTTAATCAAGGCTTCCACCTCAAGTGCGATGTCTGCTCGATACACATGACTGAGGACATTACGCTTGTCTAGAGCTTCAAGCAGTATTTCACAGTCGCCCTCGTTGATATAGTGCGCTTCAAAACTTTTGCGGATCACTTCACGCGGCACTGTCACATCGTAACCTTCGTAGGAGAGTAGATCCTTTAGTACTTTCCAAGATAAATCAAAACACAATTCAAAGGTCTTAATAAGACCAGCATGACCAAGGTCGTCGTATTCAGCTATTTCACATGCTTGAGTCAATTGGGGGAAGAACTGGTCAAAGTTATCGAAGCGTTGTAGCCAACGAGTTTTTTTAGGTTTGTCCATACCTCACCTTACGCAATAGATTGATGTCTGCTTTTTTTATACTTTATAAAGAAACTATCCTTACTAGTATATATGTTAGCAAACTCATCGGCCATTATATCTAAAGGGTGTGCCGATTAACCTAGCCTCAATTTATAGCCAATGCATAGCCAATTTAGGGCTTTTCGCCGTTTGTCGGTTGTCAGCGACCGTTCGTCTGAACGATGAAAATTTACCGTGTCGGGCAATGTATCGTTACTCGTATCATTGACTTTAAGCAGGATCATCGTTGGAGTTTATTTATGACCAAATGTAAAAGCGGTATGGTGTTTTGGGGTTCGCCTTTGCGGACGGTCACAATGTTAGCAGCTGTCGTGTTGATGGCGGCGTGCACTTCTAAGTTCCCGGGAGATGATACTGAGCGCAAGCCGATGTTGGAGCTTTACCAAGAGCATATTGCCAGTGCGCCTACTCTCAATAGAGAACTGCGACACGGCGATGCCGACTTGGCGGCGTATACCAGAACTGCCGACAATGAGTTGGAGGTGCTTTTCCCGTTATTGCCTAATCCTAAAATTGTGCTCTATGTATTTCCGCACATTGCCGAAGGTGTGCCGGTGCCGGGCTACGCCACCAGCTTTAATCTGTATGAGAAAGATCATTATGCACTGCCTGCGGAGTATCCGAGATGACCTCGCGATTCAACTGGTGGGAAAGATATATAGGTCTATATAGAGATGAGCGCACAGAAGCGCCGGCTTATGTGCCAGAGGGTGTCGCACCTTATTTTTACTGGGATGGTAGCGGTCAGTCTTATTTGACACAGCGCGATTTTTTGAAGATTGCCGACCCCGGCAAGCAAAGTCGTTGCCTCTATTCGGCACCGGGCTTTTTGGATTATTTGGGACCGCGTGCAGATGTCAACGGCACCGACATTTTATTGAGAAACCTGAGTAATATCGGACGGCTATTTGAATTGGTGCCGGTCGGTGTTGAAGGACAATCGGATTCATATATACAAAGTTTGTTCAATAAGGCGGTGCCGACCTTCTCCAATGTGATTCCAGAGGACGAAAAAAACACTTGGTTCGTACAGTTCTTTTTGGAAGACGAAGCATCGCTGGAAGGTGTTTATAGGCATTTAGAAAAATATATAGCACCGCATTTGTTGGACAGCCGGTATACGCAAAACTGGCTAGAGCATCTGCGGGCACATTTGCAACAAGCCGGTCAAGCAAATGGTTTATTCTTTGACCAGCAAGTCTCAGGAGGGATATGGCGCGCCCGCATGCGCCGCGTGCGGCTTTGCCTGTGGCATAACGGTCAAGGAGAGGATGGCAATACGCTAGCCGAGGTATCTGAGAAACTGAAAAACGCTTTTGCTCAAGCAAACATCAAATTGATTGCGCGCACGCCTGCTGACTTGCACGATTGGCTCAGGCGGTGGTTTGCACCCGGTGCGGCAAACGAGATTAAAAATGCGGGCACTGCACAGCAAACGGCACGAGTAGGATTTGGTTTGTTGGATGACGATGGCGGAGATCTGGTGGCGCGGGCTTGTCAGGGTGTTTATCCGGGTAGCGATGCGCACGGCAACTGGTATTTTCGCAAGCAAGCGACTCGTTTTGTTTGTTTTGATAGTTTAGCAGACGAACCTCCTATCGGGCTGTTGACTGCCGAGCAAAAGGTCGGCACGCAGCGGCGCGTGCTTTGGGATAATATGCCACCGGCGAGCACACTATCTTTGACGATACAGTTTTGCGCACAAGCCGAAATTGCCGAGCATATCAGGCAGCTGATAGAAAACTCCGGCGGCGGCACATCAGAGGCTGAGGCAAAAAGAACAATGGCGCGTCGCGCACAAGATTATATCGCAGCAGGTCATAAGCTGTATCGCGTCTACGGCGGCGTGTTCGTGCGCGGTGATGATTTGCAACAGCTGAAGTCCAATGTCTTGCAAGCAACCTCTATTTTGGACGCCCACGGTTTGCGCATGGTGGCGCCGCAATACGACTTAATTGCCCAAGACTGCTTTTTGCGCGCCCTGCCCTTTTCTTACAATAGCCGCCACGATGGCAGACCGTATATACGCCGCAGTCGATTATGGTTCGGCGAGCACATACAGCGCACTGCACCGATTTGGGGGCGTAGCACCGGCACGGGTAATCCCGGATTGCTGTTTTGGAACAGAGGTGCGGAACCCCTTAGCTTTGACATTTTGAATCCCGAAGATAGAAAGCGCAACGCGCATTTACTGATGTTGGGTCCTACCGGTTCTGGCAAAACGGCAACATTGATTTATATGTTGTTGCAGATGATTGCAGTGCATCGTCCGCGCCTTTTTATTATTACTTCGTTGCCGGCGTTCGGACTACTCGCACAATATCTACAAAGCCTAGATATAAGCGTCAACTATGTGCGTATAGGCGAAGCCGATGTCAGCCTGCCGCCGTTTGCCGACGCGCATCAACTGCTGGGTGAACATCACCGCGATCACTTGGCAATAGACGATGACGATGCGCCCATGCGCGATCGATTAGCAGAGATGGAAAGTATTGCCAGGTTGATGATCACTGGTGGCGATATGCGCGAGGAAGCAGATCTGCGACGCGCCGATATGAATATGATTAGACGCGCTATCATCAATGCCGCAGAGACTGCCGACCAACAGAACCGTCGCACTAAAACCTCAGATGTCGTGCAGGCGATGCGCACCTTGGCAAGCAACCACGACCCTGCCGATACAACATTGCTTAACTCGGCGGCAGCCAATAAGCTGATAGGTTATGCCAATGCGATGGATTTGTTTTGTCAAGGAATGACCGGAGATGTTTTTAATCGCGAAGGTAGTCTGTGGCCGGAAGCAGATATCACCATCATAGAATTAGGCGCATTTGCTAAGAAAGACTATCAGGCGCAACTGTCGGTAGCGATTTTAAGTTTGCTCAACAAAATTAACGAGGTTGCCGAACGCAGCCAATACGAAAGCCGACAGCTACTCACTATCATCGACGAAGCACATATATTGCTTAAAAACCCGTTGGTTGTGCCGACGCTGAATAACATTATGGCGATGTGGCGAACTTTCGGGGCGTGGCTGTGGCTGGCAACCCAGACTCTGGCACAGTTTCCGGAGAATGCTAGGGAAATGCTAAACCAACCCGAATGGCTTCTCGCACTGTCTATGGATCGCGGCGAAGTCGAGCAAATCGCCCGTTTCAAGCATCTATCAGAAGATCAAAAAGCACTGTTGCTAGCAGCGCGAAAAGCGTCGGGGGATTATGTTGAAGGTGTGGTCATCTCTGATGTGTTGCTCACTTTGTTTAGAAGCGTCGTGCCGCCCTTATCTTTGGCGTTGGCACAAACTGAGAAATCAGAAAAAGCCGCACGAGCGGAAATAATGAAGCAGCATCAATGTAGCGAGCTACAAGCGGTCTACCGAATTGCTGAGCGCATCAAACGAACCAGAGCAAAAGGCGGGACGCAATGAAATCCCTCCCCCCTTATATATACATGATACGCACGATATATGGGATATACGCACTGGGTATGCTGATGTTATTGATGGCTAGCGATGTGCGCGCACAAAATAACATTATTGATAACTTCATTATTGACAACTTAAAGGATTATATAGAGTTCGGCGCATACCGCACCCCACCGGCACCGCCGCAAGAAAGCAGTCTTTACATAGGAGCAGAAGTCAATTTGGATGCTCGGTTGGCATGTAGCAAGTTCGACCCCAAGCTATCAGTAGACCAGGCGATGACTGGTCTAGAAGAAACGATGAGCACGGTAGATTCTATACCGAAGACAGTGATCTCATCGTTGCCTGGGGTCGTCTTTTGTCGGGCATTGCCGGGAGTTTGTGAACTGGCACAAGAATACATTGCGCGGTTTGAAAGCCGTTTTAATCTTGCGGTCAAAAGCTGTGAGAAAATGATCGCCGATGCCACCCAAGGGCGCAATCCTTATCAAGATATTATCAATGTGACAGTTGAGAATGCTTGGACGCAAGGTCAACAAGCAAACAAAACTCCTGAGCAGGTACAAGCGCAGATGGCTGAGGTGAGAGACCAAGGCATAGACTGGGTCGGCAATAACAAGCATGGCGGGCGCGGGCAACGGCAAATCAGACCGATAAGACATACCATCGCCGCTGGTTGGTGCATAGCGAACGGTGAGAAGCGCAGCGATTGTGAAGTGTCGGCGGCGGACAACGAATATACCCAAACATGGCCTGTGGCGACCGAATTAAAAGAATGGATTACTGATGTCGTCGGCGACATTGGTTTTTGGATCTATCAGGGCGCGCCACCGCCGCAGAGCTATGCCGGTTTAGGCCTCACCACTAAAGTCGGTGTGCGTGAACCGTTGATTAAAGCAAAGCTCAAGCAACTGACCCAAATATCAGCTGATAACATCTACGATATAGCCGATGAAGACTTGGAATTTTTGAGTTCGGAGTCGCAAAAGATGCTACCGCAGATACTCACCGCTTTGCAAATAGATCCCGACAGAGATTGGTTGATAGATCGTCTTGCTAACGAAATCTCAATTGCACAGACTTTGGACGAAGCGCTGCTCGCCAGACGACTATTGCTGATAGGTGCGAGAGAACCAAACCTTTATGCACATAAGCAATTCGTGACCGCTGAAGTAGATCGGGCATTGGCACATCTGCAGGGTGAGATTACGCAGCTGCTGATGGAAGCCGATGCGCGCAGTAAAGTTGTCTCCGATTTTGTGATGCGGATTTTAGAAAGAGCCGAGCAACGACAAAATGCCGGCAAAACTATCACACCCGATGTGCCTTACACGGGTGTGCAACCATAACCCCCTGTGTGCTTTGTTGTGCTTTGTTGTGCTTTATTTAGATGAATGATTAACTCCGAGATGTTGTTTGTATTGGATTTAGTCAGATATACGATTTATGCAGTGGTATTCGTATGTTGGCAGATCTTAATGCGTAAGCTAATCATTGGCTTCAAGCTGAAACAGCTTGCCCCACTAGGCATAGCGACACATTCAGGTTTGTTGGTTTTGCTGTGCTTTTACGAAGCGTTGATTTGGGGTCTGCGGGTTTGATTAGCGATGACTGTCGAGTTGTCAGTATTCTCAGAATGGGAGAAGGTGCTTACATTATACGGCTGGTTGCTAAATAATTTCTACACCGATATTTTATTCTCGTCAGGTATCGTGCTGGTGGTTATGATTGCCACATTCGTCTCAGTATGGTCAGCGGCAGCTGATAGTGGGCAAGTCTCGCAAGCCATGCAAAGAAAGTTGGAGATGCGCACATTGATAATCGTAGCAGTGGTAGTATTTGCTTTTTTCCCTATCTTTAGAGTAGATAACATAAAAGTCTTGGCGCTCTCGGGTAGCTGTCAAGAATACGGCAAGCAAATTGCATTTGAACCCGTTGCCGTCGATGAAGACCTCAAGCAAAAGTTGATAGCCGATACCGCTGATGTAAAAATCCCTTTGCTATGGGCATTGCTGCATAAGATAGGTGCGGGAATTTATTATCGGGTATTTGACGGATTAGATTGCTACACCGACTGGCAAGCAGTGGAAACCATTATCAGAACAAGCAAGATACAAGACCCGGCGTTGGCCGATGAATATCGTCTCTTTGCAACAAAGTGTTATGGGCTTGCGCGCCATCAATACCAAAAGACCGGACATCGCGGTAGCGGCACACCACCATCTGCCGATGACCTCGCCTACTTAGGAAGTTCTTATTATTTGAACACGCCGGGTTATTACGATGCTTTCTTGTTGCCGACTCAATTGCATCGCTGGCAGCCTAAGGCGGTCAGAAGTTGCAAAGCGTGGTGGCAAGGTAATGCAGCCAATAAAGGGCTGAGAGAGATTTTGCTTGAACAAGCAACACAGCAGCTGCCACCTTTGGAACTTGCGCAGATCTCAGGTTCGGCTAGCCGCAACCTGGAAGACCGTATTATCAAAGCCATGCTTAAATCAAATCCGATAGAACTAACTGCATCTGCCGCGACCCATGCGACACAGCCCAGCCGTATGGGTCTCAATCTAACGGCACCAGACTATGTGTCGGGTGCGGGGCTGTCTGGTCTCTCTGAGCAAGTGTCTGCTACTTTTAATCGCGCCTATTTTCTAAAAAGGATAGTCTCGTACGCACAACCGATAGTGCTATTGGCACTCTATTTTTTCATCCCGCTATTTTTATTGGCAAGCAGTCTGAAAATAATCGGTGTTTGCTACTATGCAGCAGTGATTGCCGGTGTGCAGGCGATGCCGATGATCTATGCAGTGGTTGCCGCACTGAGCGCTAAAGTAACCGAGAGCCTTTATCAAGGAATAGGATTATTTGCGGTCAATATGGATCGTCTAATTGTCGCTAGTGTATTTGCGTATTTGCCACTGGTGCTTGCCATCGCTTATTTTATCGCGCTGATGCTCGGCATCAAAAGAAGCACTCGCAGCAATGAATGACATTAATAAGAGATATATCGGTGCTATGGATACCATTTTGCGCACTGACTTCGTGTGCCACCGACTCAGCGAACCCATCAGGTATGGCACGCACCTTCGTATCACGATAAACATCTGCCCACCCATAATAATGTCCATAATAATGTTCATATTAATGCTGTTGCTAAACATTAATATTGCTATTGCATCGGACCCTAACAGTGCGTTGATTAAGGTGCGGATTTATAGCGTAGCACCCAATAAACTAGTCGGCGTATCGCAGTTGAAAAAAGAGCCTTTTACCGATCTACACATCATTGATCTGTCAGTTATTCCCGAAATGGAAGCAATTTTTAACGCCTATATAAATGATGAAAAGCAACAGTTGTCAGTTGCTGAAATGAAAACTGCGGTTGAGCAGCTAGCCGATGACCGCCTGCAAAAATTAGCTGCCGCACAACTGCATCTGTTTGATTTACAAACCCGCTACGATGTTATGATTGACGACCTTCCCATCGCTGTTATAGAACACCAGAAAAACTTTTATTTATACAAAGGCAACGATGTCTATGCAGGATTTTTGTTATGGCAACAATCCAAGCAATAGGTAAATACACTTTCATAGCATCTGTATTATTGCTATGCCTAGTGCCTGAGCAAAGTCACGCCGGCGGCTTCAATACCGCACAGTTGCTCTATAACTCTATGCAAATCAAATGTGTAGATTGGAAAATCGTCGGCTTATGTTTCTGGTTAAAATGTAGCCCAAAATGCAAAATTAGAACAACGCCTAAAATTTCCCACTATCTGCCTGATTTCACCGTTACCAATAGTCCCGGCCAATGCCCGTGGCAAGAAGCAAACTTGCTATCTCTGCGCTCGCCGAGTAATATCGCCCACCAACTGCTCAATAAAACAAGCGGTGGCAACCCCGGGCAAGGCGGTCGCACAGATCGTTATGCAATGAAATTTAAAGATACTATGGTAATAGGTAATCCTATCGTTGCATTAACAGATCGATTCAATGTCCGCTTTCTATGCAAAAGTCGCATAAAACCAATGCACATATATTTCAATTCCAGACAGGGGCTTAACGCGTTGACTTGGCGTGGCATAGATTTGACTGCACCACCAGGCACAGCTGCGACCGACACAGACAAGATAGAAAGTTGGCAGCTCAGTAGTCGAATGGTCGGCAGAAGCAATACCTCTCAGAACGGCATTATCCCAGACTCGTTATTACCACACAGCGGTTGGGGCAGTATCTATCCGCGGCGCGGCACCGTGTTAAATCCGAACGATGTGCACGCTGGTGCAGTCATCGCCCAACGCGCGATTGAGATTGTCGTCCGTAATCCTGCCGGCTACCGAAATGTAACCGCCGCTGATGTGCATAACGAAGAGCGACCGGAAACCTGGGGCAATACGCAGACACCTAACCGCCGAAAATGCATTGCTTCAGGAGGACGCTGGCAACAATTGATGCAAAACAGACCATCCAGCACACGAGGAAAATGCCTGCAACAACATTCGGTGCAACAACGCGATGTGGGCGATGAAAGCACCGACCGCTGGCAGATGATTTATCCCGAAACAGAAGCCGAATGTGCTTCCTTTGATCAACACGCCAACCGCGAAAACGATTGGTCGAGCGACAAAGCATCCGCTGAGGGAGCTTACGGCTATAACTTTTGGCAGAAATATAAATGCTGCATCCCGCGCAGTGGTCATTATCTATTCAGTATAGAATGGTCGTCTTAGTGTCGGCAGCATCAAGGTAGCAAGGTGTGCTTTTGTGATGGCACACACCCTGCTGCTATGCAAAACCTTAACGATGTAGGAAGGTTGCTACAGTATAATATAGCCATATGAATACCAACATCCAGATTGAAGTCAACGGTAGTGTGCGCGGTGTGCAAGAAGGTACCACCGTCGCAGTGTTAGTGCAGATGTTGGCGTTATCCGAGCGCAAAATTGCAGTAGAAATAAACCGCCAGATAGTACCGCAATCTCAGCACCAGCAAACCCAATTGCAAGACGGTGATCAGGTCGAGATTATAGAAGCTATCGGCGGTGGTTGAAACCGATATGCAATGACACAAAAAATAGACAAAGCGCTCAATATTGCTGGTCGCAACTATAGTTCACGGTTGTTGGTCGGCACCGGCAAGTACCGAGATTTCGCCGAAACCAAACAAGCGATACAGGCCTGTGGTGCGGAAATTGTAACGGTTGCGATAAGACGCACCAATATAGGTCAGCACAAAACCCAAGCCAATTTGTTGGATGTGTTGTCGCCCGAACAGTACACGATATTACCGAACACTGCCGGTTGCTACACTGCCGAGGATGCGATACGCACATGTCGCCTCGCTTGCGAGTTGTTGGACGGACACAAGCTCGTTAAACTAGAAGTATTAGGCGACGCTGAAACTTTGTTCCCGAATGTTGTCGAAACTCTGCAAGCAACCGAAGTTTTAGTCAAAGAGGGCTTTGATGTGATGGTATATACCAACGACGACCCAATCGCTGCCAAGCAGTTTGAAAATGCCGGCTGTATTGCGGTGATGCCTTTGGCTGCGCCCATCGGTTCGGGTTTGGGGATATGTAACCCGTATAATATTATGACTATCGTCGACAACGCAAAGGTGCCGGTTATCGTCGACGCCGGCGTAGGCACGGCATCGGATGCCAGCATCGCAATGGAGTTGGGCTGCGACGGTGTGTTGATGAATACCGCTATAGCCGAGGCACATAATCCAGTATTGATGGCAGAGGCGATGAAAAAAGCAGTGGTAGCAGGACATCTGGCATGGCTTGCTGGACGCATGCCCAAACGACGGTTTGCATCGGCATCGTCTCCTTCGGAGCAATTATTCTTCTAGCCTATGGGACACCCCGAAGTATTAGCACAGCCGATACCACAATACCCGCTACGCAGCTATGCGCTACGCTGCAGTCGCATCACTAAAGCACAACAGCACGCACTGCATACCTATTGGCCGCAATTCGGCATAAAAACCACCAACCGCCCGCTGGATTTCGCCACCGTGTTTGCACGCATAGCTCCAGTGACATTGGAAATCGGCTTCGGTGACGGCGAGACACTGGCAACCATCGCCGAAGCCTCACCCGACATTGATTTTATCGGGCTAGAAGTGTATTCGCCGGGTATCGGCATGTTGCTGAATAAGATTAATCACAAAGCTCTGACCAATGTGCGAGTTATCCACGCCGATGCGGCAACGGTGATACCTCGCTGTTTTCCCAACCACAGCTTAACCGAGATATTGATTTTGTTCCCCGACCCATGGCCGAAAAGACGCCATCATAAACGCCGACTCATACAAGCTAATTTCGTCTCTATGCTCGCCGCTAAACTTTGCGTCGGCGGCACCCTGCGGCTGGCAACCGATAGCAAGGATTACGCCACCGCAATGCACCATACCATCGCCGCCTGCGGTCGCTATCAGGCTACAGCACCGACTGTTCGCCCGACTACTGCGTATGAGCGACGCGGACGAGCATTAAAGCATCGGATTTATGACTTGCAATATGAAGTGCTAGCAGTGCGAGATGATAATATCTGTGCGCACAGCGACACGAAAACTCCCTACACTAAAACCGACTAGAGGACTACCCTTCCAGACTAGGATTGTTGGGCTGCTCTGGTGGTGCTTTGCTGTCTTTTTTCTTAGCTAAGCCAGACATTAGGGTCCTCAACAATTTGTCGGGCGCACGGCGGTTTCTTCTCATAATACAACCGGACATGTCTTTAGCCACACAACCTTCCACTGAGCAAGTGATCTTTTGCTTTGCCAGCTGCTGCCAAGCGTATTGCAAGGCCTCGTCTCGGGAATTAAAGAAACTATCAAGCCATTCTCCGCTGGCAAAACCGCTGCGTTGAAAAGTCTCCATAACCACTACTGGTGGACGGGCAAATAAAAACTCTATGTTTTGGTCAACTAAGGTGCGCGCCAGTTGGTTCAGCATCTCTTGTCCGGTTGCGTCTATATCGTTCATAGTAACTGCATCTATGATTATGAATCTCAGTTCCGGTTGGTTGCTGACCCGCTCCAGAATTTTATCGTGGAAATAACCCGTGTTAGCGAAAAACAACGAACCGCCGAAGCGCACTATCGCTATTTGAGGACACACTTTGAGGATATTTTTAGCAGCATCTCTTAAGCTACCGTCGGCATGCCTGCTGAGCAAAGAAATTTGAGGGCGCATGGTCTGGTATACATACAAGCCCAGAGACAGCAACACACCTATTAGAATACCGTTCTCTAAGTGCGGAGCAAATAGTAGGGTTAACAAAAAAGTTATGACTGCAACAATGCCGTCTTGAAGTTTTATCTTCCATATCTGCGTGAATGATTTGATGCGCACCAATGATGCAACCGCCAGAATAATAACTGCAGCTAGAGTCGCTTGCGGCAGGTGGTATAGTAGCGGGGTTAGAAATAATAATGTGAAGCCTATCAGCACTGCGGTTACCAGAGATGAAAAACCAGTAACCGCTCCGTTCTCTATGTTAACCGCCGAGCGTGAAAAAGACCCTGAGACTGCGTAGCCTTGGAAGAAACTAGAAGTCAGATTGGAGAGACCTTGACCGATGAGTTCTTGATCGGCATCCAGTCTCTGTCTGGTTTTGACCGCCATTGCTTTAGCGATAGATATCGCTTCCATAAAACCTATCAGCGCGATAGCCAAAGCAGCACCAGCCATCTCCTGAAACATCTTCAGACTCATTTGCGGCATTTCAAACGATGGCAAGCCTTGTGGTATGTTGCCGACAACGCGCCCGCCATTGCCATCAAAGTCAAAAAGCCAGGAAATGAGAGTGGCGACGATGACCGCAATTAGAACATTGGGTGATCTCGGTAGGTATCTCTTCAATATCAGCATCAATGCTAGAGAACCTATGGCAATCGCTACAGTATATAAGTGGAAGTCAGTCCAACCTGCTTGTAAGGTGTCCCAAACCACCTGATAATGATATTCCGACCGACCGACTTCGACACCGAAAATTTTGTCTAACTGCGAAGTCGCAATAATAATCGCCGCCGCACTGGTAAAACCAGTCACCACCGGATGGGAGAGAAAGTCGACCATCATGCCGAGCCGAACCACGCCCAGTGCCAGTTGCACGACACCGACCATAAGCGCCAACATCACTGCGTAGGCAAAATAACCTTCGCTACCGCTTGCCGCAGTTGACCCTATAGCCGACGCTGTTAATAGCGACACCACAGCAACCGGTCCGGTGGCAAGTTGACGCGACGAACCGAAAAATGCCGCAATGGCAACTGGCAGACAAGAAGCGTATAAACCATAATAAGGCGGTAAGCCGGCGAGTTGCGCATAAGCCATAGATTGAGGCACTAGCACGAGTGCTACTGTGACGCCAGCAAGGATATCGGCTTTGACAACCTCAGTATTTTTTAATTCACCAACCCAGCTTCTGAAGGGCGTAATATTTTTCAATAACCCACGCCCTAAATTTTTTATTGTTTTTAAGATTAGCGAATTATCGGTCATATATAAGATTGTTGTATGGTCATAGAATGTTATACTAACACAGCATAAAGAAAACTTTACATAGCTAAAACCGAAAAAATGGAATACCGCCCGCTTTCCGACACTCCCGTCAAAGTCAGTGTCATCTGCTTAGGCACGATGACCTGGGGAGAACAAAACACCGAACAAGAAGCACATCAACAGCTCGATTTTGCGGTTGAGCGAGGCGTTAATTTTATTGATCTAGCAGAGATGTACCCAGTCCCACCTAGGGCAGATACGCAAGGCTTAACTGAGCACTACTTCGGTAGCTGGCTGGCTAATTACTCTGCGAGAGAAGACCTAATTATCGCCACTAAAGTATCGGGGCCTGGCATGGTTGATTACCTGCGCGATGGCCCGCAATTGACCGCCGAGCATATCACCCAAGCAGTGGAAGATAGCCTGCGGCGTATCGGCAGCGACTATATTGATTTATACCAAGTGCATTGGCCAGCGCGTAAGACTAATTTCTTCGGACAGCTAGGCTATAAGCACGCAGAGGAGGATAGTTCTACACCGATTGACGAAACACTGGAAGCGCTACAAAATCTGGTGCAGGCTGGCAAAGTTCGTTATATAGGAATCTCCAACGAAACCCCGTGGGGGACAATGACCTACCTGAAGCTCGCCCAGCAACATAACCGACCGCGCATCGTCAGCATACAAAATCCATACAGTTTGTTGAATCGGACTTTTGAAGTCGGGATGGCAGAAACCGCCCATCGCGAGAAAGTAGGTTTACTGGCTTACTCTCCTCTGGCTTTCGGCGTGCTGAGCGGTAAATATTTAGGCGATAAAAAACCCAAGGGTGCGCGCCTCACACTATTTGATTTCTTCAATCGCTACATCAATAAACTAGGTATTGAAGCAACCGAACACTATTGTAAAATTGCCGAGCAAGCAGGTTTGGATCCTGCGCAGATGGCACTCGCTTATGTCAATACGCGCACTTTCTTAACCAGCAACATCATTGGTGCGACCACTATGCAGCAACTGGAAGCCGATATAGATAGTGTTAATGTCAAACTATCCGCAGATGTACTGGAAGCAATAGAAAAGATACACACTGAGATACCCAATCCGTGTCCTTGATTTAATACATTCTATTTGACATCCTGTTGCCACCTACAACCGACATACCTTTTAAGATAAGGGTTGAAAAAGAACCCTTATCACCCACCTACAGACACTGCCTGGCGACAATCGCCTTACAAAAAGACGCACCTGAAGATACTATTCGGACCAACCTAAATCCTATACGACAGACCCATAGCTTTGAAAACTGGTATGCGACACAACCAATAGACCGTGGGCAATACGGAAAAATATCCTACGCATACAACGATGATGTTTTATTCGGTCATGCCACCCTCTATCAAAAGGCTCTAGCCGATGATCTGCGAGCTATCTACAAAGACTTGGTAGCGTTGCTAAACTCAACGCATTATGCATTGCTAAGAGCCTGGCACTATTTACCAAGCCTTGACGAACTTGATGATTATCAGGTGTTCTGCGATGCGCGTGCTCGTGCTTTTGCGACGCTTCAGCCGAGCTTTTATTGTGCGGCAACCGTCATCGGCACCCATTGCGATTACGGTGTGATTTATTTTCTGGCTACCCGCAAGGCAGGCATCACCATTAACAATCCACGCCAAACTCTGCCACATTTATATCCTAAGCGCTATGGACAAGCGGCACCCAGGTTCGCACGCGCAACCTTAAAGCAATGGGGCAACCAAAGTGATCTTTATATTTCCGGCACCGCAGCGATCGTAGGTCATGAAAGCATGCACGAAGGCGATGCCGATGCGCAATTAGCAGAAGTGTTACGCAATGTAGAGACGCTGTTAGACGAAGCATCGACAATAGGCAAAATGCAGTTTAAGCACCTGCAGCACTCTAAACTTTATGTTGATCACAGTATCGTCGGTAATATCGCCGCGTTGATTGATAAATATTTCCCCTCGCAAAACCGATTGCAAGTATTTGAAGGACAGATGTGTCGTCGCGAATTACTCGTTGAAATGGAAGCGATGGCGACTGCCGATAGCGCATAGCCCAACGATGCCGGAACTCCCTGAGATAGAAACCGTTCGTCGCGGTCTGTCTTTACATTTAACCGGCACACGCATACGCAAGGCGGTCGTGCGCCAAAGACATCTACGCCGACCGGTAACTAGAGGGCTGGAACAAAAAATTAGCGGATTGTATATCAAGACGATAGCGCGGCGGGCAAAATATCTGTTGATTAAACTAGACTACGGATACTTAATTTACCATTTAGGTATGTCGGGTAGCTTGCGCATAGTGGATGAAAAGCATATCGCAGGGCGCCACGATCATATTGACATTTATACTGAAGATCATCGTGTTTTGAGATTTTGCGATCCACGGAAATTCGGCTTAGTGCTGTGGACTGCCAAAGACCCACTGCAACATAAATTACTGCGACATCTAGGACCGGAACCGCTTGGCAACGACTTCAGCGACACCTATTTATATCAATGTTCCAGAGGCCGTAAACTTGCGGTTAAGAATTTTCTAATGGACGGGCGCATCGTCGTGGGCATCGGTAATATCTATGCCAACGAAGCACTCTTCAAAGCGCGCGTGCATCCCCGACGAGCGACTGGGCGTATCGCCCAGCAGAGTTACGCAACCATCGTTGAAGCGGTGCAGCGCACATTGAGAAACGCCATACGCAAAGGCGGCACCACCCTGCGAGATTTTGTCGCAACTGACGGACGACCCGGCTATTTCAAACAAGCCTTGCATGTCTACCAGCGCGCCGGCGAAGCATGCACTGTATGCCAAACCCCAATACGCCAAATCCGCCTAGCCCAACGCTCCACCTTTTATTGCCCACACTGCCAACATTGATACAACAATAACGACCGCTTCATATACAATATACTCGCACCACGGAGAGATGGCCGAGCGGTCGAAGGCGCACGCTTGGAAAGCGTGTATACGGTTGTCCCGTATCGAGGGTTCGAATCCCTCTCTCTCCGCCAGCAACTACTCTCATCTTGCTATACAATTATTAGCCTAGTAGCCTCCCGGGTTTCTCGGACAATTTTCACACCAATGGTTCATTGATGATAAGAACTAATGGCAATACCCTCAAGTTTTTTGATATTACTCCCTTATCATCATCTACTGCTTTTCTTAAAAAGTATGCTCCGTGATTTACTCCTAGGAATGCGCAGATATATTTGGTATCGCACAATACTACTCTGAAATAGGAAATTTTTATTGTGTGTAGGATTGAAAAATCGCCAAGGCACCCTATATTAATTGTTTTTATATAACAAAGGAAACATCCATTATGGAACTAAGAGATACTATCGTTTATGAATTGAAAAAAGGCAATGAAATTGTTTACATCGGCACAACCAATGACCCAGAAAGACGCAAGAGAGAGCACGAAACTGAAGGGAAAGTATTCGACTCTATGAATCTTGTATCAGGCCCTGTGACTGAGGACGAAGCAAAAAGGATAGAAAAAGAACTTCTAGCAGAGTACCGACAACGCCATAATGGGAAAAACCCCAAATACAACAAGGATTCAGATGGATAAGGCGAGAGCCTGTCAACTATTTTGTGTATATGGATATAAAAGAAAGGAGAGAGTTTTACGAAAAAGTTTATTTTTATGAACTAGACAAACCAGAAAAGCTTTACGCAAGGCTAAGACTCCCTCTAGCGATTTTAATATTCATAATTCCAATAAACTTTTTCCTGATCAGTGAAGTCATTACCTCAATATCAGATGGATCTATAATATCTGTCGTGTTGATTATAAGTATTAGTAGTCTACTTATTCTTTTATATCTGTTGTATTGCATTTATAGAATGTTAACCGGTTGGACATATTATGAAGTTTCACTAAAGGATTTTGATGAACATTATGGTAGACTAATTGAGTATTATAAAAAGTGGTCTGATGAAGATCGGGATAAACAGAAAGCAGAATTAATGGCAAGAGAAACTTTTGAAAAAGACCTTACCCAGCAGCTTGTGGAATGCACAAATCACAATCAAAATCTTAATTTAGTAAGAAGCGCTTATATTATTAAATTAATTAAAATATTGCCATACTATACAATATTTATTGCTTTATCCTATGTGTTTCTGTTATTCAAAACATAATTTACCAGCTAACTGGAGAAGTATCATGTCAACCAAGAAATCAACCCCTCAACCCTCGCCACCCCCACCACCCCCACCAAGAAAATTCAGGGATGATCGTCCACTTCCGGTGAACTCTCCCAGTAAACCTTCTAAGTTAAGGAAAATATAGCCTATTCTTCAAAAATATGACCTTTCCCCCAAAAACCGGGCCATGACAAAGATGAGATTTCCAGTTAAATTAGACAAAAGGAGGTCTCAAAATGAAAAGACGATATACAGAAGAGCAAATTGTAGGTGCG